>JAQGLF010000159.1 GCA_028293025.1 Alphaproteobacteria bacterium | reverse complement strand
AGCAGGACGACGTAGAGGATCGAGATGGCGGTATCGATCTGGCCCCTGTCCTGGAGCAGACGGAAGATGCCGCCGCCGGCGAGCGCACCGAGCAGGCCGCCGACGATGATCACGCCGCCCATCCGATAGTCGACGCCCTTGCGCCGGCGGTGGGCGAGGACTCCGGAGACGCTGGTGCCGGTGATCTGGGTCGTCGCGGAGGCGACGGCGACGGCCGGCGGGATGCCGTAGAAGATCAGGATCGGGGTGGTCAGGAAGCCGCCGCCGACCCCGATCATCCCGGTCAGCAGCCCGACCACGCCGCCCAAAGCGATGATCACCAGGGCGTTGACCGAAAGGCCGGCGATCGGGAGGTAGACGTCCATCGCCGGAGACTAGGGCCCGGACCCACTACCGGCAACGGCCATGACGAGGCGGAGAGGCGGTCAGGGCCAGGCGCGAGGAGTGGAGCGATGATGATTCATCGTGACCGACGAGCAACGCCGCCATGGCCGTCTCTCCGCCTCGCCGCTTGCGGTCGCCCGGAGAAGGGCACCGGCTACGTCGCGGCGCTTGTGCGGGCAACCAGCCCGCCCTGCGCACCACTCCTTGCCAGTGCCCTTCTCCGGGCGATCCTGACCATTGCCGGTAATGGGTCCGGACCCTAATTTAGGGGAAGGGGATGGAGCAAGCGAGGATCGGGCTTATGGAAAATACGCTTCGGCGGCGGCTCGGTCTGCTGCTCTGCGGCTTCGCTCTGGCGGCTGCGTCCCCCGCTCCGCCGGTGGTGCGGGTCGACGGCGGCGCGGTGCGCGGAGCCGTCGCCGCCGACGGTCTCACCCCCCTCTTCCGCGGCATTCCCTTCGCCGCGCCGCCCGTCGAAACGCTGCGGTGGAAGCCGCCCCAGCCGGCCGCGCCGTGGCCAGGCGTGCGCGACGCGAGCCGCCCCGCCCCCGCCTGCATCCAGAACGACCAGGGCTGGAATCATGGCGACTATCTGACCGGGCGGGAGGATTGCCTGACGCTGGATGTCGGCACGCCGTCGCTGACCGGCCGGCGCCCCGTTCTCGTCTGGATCCACGGCGGCGGCAACCGCGCCGGATCGCCCGGCGACATGATCACCTCGCCCGTGGTGCGCGAGGGGATCGTGATCGTCGGCCTGCGCTACCGGCTCGGCATTTTCGGCTTCCTCTCGCATCCGGCGCTGAGCCGCGAGGGCGGCGGAAGCTCCGGCAATTACGCCCTGATGGACCAGATCGCCGGGCTCAAATGGGTGCGCGCCAACATCGCCCGCTTCGGCGGCGATCCCGGCGACGTGACCATCGCCGGGGAATCGGCGGGCTCGCAGGACGTCAGCCTGCTGCTCGCCGCGCCGGCGGCGCGCGGACTGTTCCAGAAGGCGATCATGGAGAGCGGGACGCCGAGCTTCGGCACGCCTTTCCGAAGCCTCGAGGAGGCGGAGCGGATCGGCGCCGAGGCCGACGATCTGCTCGGCGCCGGCGGCGACATGGAGCGGCTGCGGCGCACCTCCGTCCCCGCTTTGCTCGCTGCCGATCTCCGCCTCCACGATGCAGCGCTGCCGAGCGATTCCTATCTCTGGCTGCGAACGACGATCGACGGCACGGTCTTCCCGAAATCACCCGGCGCGCTGCTCGCCGAGGCGCCGCCGCGGCCGGTGATCATCGGCACCAACCGTATCGAGCTCGAGCTGCCGGGCGACCGCCCCAATCGCGACGAATTCCTCGCCAAGGGCTTCGGCGCGCGGGAGGCGGAGGCGCGCGCCTTCTACCGCTCGGCGCGCGGCGACCCGCGGCTCGGCACGCTCGACCAGCAGATCGCCACCGACGTCACCTTCCGCTGCCCGGCCGGCGCGCTCGCGACTTTGCTCGCGGCGAGAGGCGCGCCGGTGTGGCGCTACGAATTCGACCTCGCCCCCCGCGGCGGCCAAACCCGGCACGCGCTGGAGATCGGCTACGTCTTCGGCGAAGAGCGCTCGGCGGGCGGGCTGTCGCTGCGGCCCTATTGGGTGAATTTCATCAAGACCGGCGATCCGAACGGGTCCGGCCTCGCCCAATGGCCGCGCTTCACGCCGGAGGGCGGCGCCCATATGATGTTCGAAGACAGCAGCTTCCGCGCGGCGGGACCGCTCCGGCCGCAGCCTTGCGGCCTCACGGACCGGCTCTGATGAAGCTCGTCCGGCACCAGGTGGAGAAGCCGTGGGGGCGGACGGACCTGCCCGGCGGCGGCGGGCGGCGGATCGGCGAGATCTGGTTCGAGGCGCCGGACCGGCGGAAGCTGCCGCTGCTCGTCAAGCGCATCTTCACCAGCGAGAAATTGTCGGTCCAAGTCCATCCGGACGATGAACAGGCGCGGGCGCGCGGGCTGGCGAATGGCAAGAGCGAATGCTGGTACATTTTGGATGCCGAGCCGGGCGCGCTGCTCGGCCTCGGCTTCGGGCAAGAGGTCGGCAAGGAGCGGCTGCGTGCCGCCGCAATCGACGGATCGATCGAGGCGCTGATGGACTGGAAGCCTGTGCAGTCCGGCGACTTCTTCTACGTCCCGGCCGGCACCGTCCATGCGATCGGCGCCGGCCTGTCGCTGATCGAGATCCAGCAGCCCAGCGACGTCACCTATCGGCTTTACGATTACGGCCGCCCGCGGGAACTGCATCTCGAGGACGGCGTCGATGTGGCCGACACCGGATTCTATCCCGCCGCCTGTGCGACCCATGTGGAGGGCGAGGAGAACCGGATTCTGGTGAAAGGCCCGCACTTCACCTTGATCCATGTCGCCGGAGGCGAGGCCGGGGCGCTGGCGGACCGGCAGCGCTGGGCGATTCCGGTCTCCGGCACCGTCAGATCCGGAGATGAGCAAGCGGCGGCGGGCGATTGCCTGCTCGTCGAGGCCGGGGGGAAGATCGACGCCGACGGCGCCTTCCTGCTCGCCGCCGCCGGGCCCTATCGAGCTTCGAGCGAAGCGGCGGCCAAAGCGATCGGCCCGAGCGGTCCGGCGCGGTCGCCCAGGCCGGGCGCGGCGACATAGGGTCCGTCCTCGGGCAGGAGCACATAGCCGGCGAGGCTTTCGACCAGCATGGTCTCGATGCGCGGCAGCAGATGCGGGTGGCCCGAAACGACGCCGCCGCCGATCACGATCCGGCGCGGCGCGGCGGCGCAGACCAGGATGTGGCAGAGCTGCGCGACGGCGTGCGCGACCGTCTCCCAGACCGGATGGTCCTCGGCGAGGGCCGCCGCGCTGCCGCCGAGCCGTTTCGCGATTGAACCGCCGGCGGCGAGGCCCTCGACACAGGCGCCATGATAGGGACAGGCGCCGGGCCAATCGTCGCCCGGCAGCCGCGCCACCCGGACATGGCCGAACTCGCTATGGCCGAAACCGCGGGTCGGCGCGCCGTTGACGATCAGCCCGACGCCAACCCCGGTGCCGATCGTGATATAGGCGAAATCGTCCATCCCCCGCCCCGCCCCCCAGCGCATTTCCGCGAGCGCGGCACCGTTGACGTCGGTGTCGAAGGCGAAGGGCAATACGAATGGGGCGGCAAGCCTGCCGGCGATGTCGACCTGCCGCCATCCCGGCTTGGGCGTGGTCATGATGAAGCCCCAGCTCGGCGACGCCGGGTCGAGGTCGACCGGCCCGAAGCTGGCGACGCCGAGCGCGGCGAAATCATGTGCCGCCCGCCAGCGGGCGAGGATCGCCTCAATCCTCGCCAGCGTCTCCTCGGCCGCGCCGGTCGGCACGATTTCCTGCGCGACGATCTCGTCCGGAGAGGAAGCGAGCGTGCAGATGCATTTGGTGCCGCCGAGCTCGACGCCTGCCAGCAGCGGCGCCTCGCTCATGCGATGCCGCGCCCGTGGATGCGGAGCACCGGCACGAAAGCCCCGTCGCGGGGCCGCGGCAGGGCGACATGCATCGCATCGACATCGCGCAGCCATTCCACCGGCCCGTGGCCGAGCAATTCGACGCGCTCGACCCGGGCATCGGGCATGGCGTTCGTGCTCAGGGAGGATATCACCACCTTGCCCTCCGGCCAGTCGAGCAAAGCCGCGTTCAGCACGCCGTCTTTCGCCGTGAAGCGGATGTCGGCGCTGGTGAAAGGTGGCGCCTCGGATTCGTTCATGAAGCCGGATTTAGGCCGGGTCGGCCCCTCGCCATAGACCCGCCATGGCCGCGTGCCGTAGATCGCCTCGCCATTGGCGGCGAACCAGCGGGCGAGATCGGCGAGGATCTGCTCCTCATCCTCGTCGATCGCGCCGCTGCCGCGGACCGGGATGCTGAGCAGCAGATTGCCGTTCTTCGACACGACGTCGCAGAGGCGCTGCACGACCAGCTTCGCGCTCTTGTAACCGTGCCGTTCGTAGAGGCCGCGATCGTAATGCCAATTGCCGATGCAGGTATCGGTCTGCCAGGGCTGCGGTCGGATGCCGTCGACGAAGCCGCGCTCGACATCCTCGACGATCCCGTGAAGCTGGTAGGGCGAGAGCTGCTTCGCCGTCAGCACGACGTCGATCGCGCCTTGGTGGGCGAGGCTGTTATTGTAGAAATGCGCGGCGGCTTCGAGCCCGAGCCGCCCGAACGGCAGCCGGGAATCGTCGAGATAGACGAGGTCCGGCCGGTATTTCTCGACCAGATCCTTCTGCCGGAGCAGCCAGTTGCGGGCAAAGCCGGGATTCTGGACGGGCAGCTCCTCATGCCACTGGCCGTCGCGCGCATCGTGCCAGGCATTCATCGCCTTGATGCCGTCGATCCCGGCCGGCGGCACGAAGGCGGGGCCGGTATAGAGGTCCTGCGGATCGAGCCCCTCCCACCAGGTGCCGCGTCCGTCGCGCCGGCGCAGGCGAAAGGCGTCGTAGCGGGCGCCGCGCATCGGCCCTTCCGCATCGTAGCCGTAAGCGGTCTGCCACCAATGCCAGGCATGGGAGCTGTGGTTCGAGATTCCGAAGCGCAGCCCCGCCGCCCGCGCCGCTTTCGCCCAAGTGCCGACGATGTCGCGCTTCGGCCCGACCCGCACCGAATTCCAGCCATGATGGGCGCTGTCGAAATTGTCGAAATTGTCGTGATGGTTCGCCATCGACATGAAGTAGCGCGCGCCGGCCTTGCGATAGAGCGCGATCAGCCGCTCCGGCTCCCACGCTTCCGCTTTCCAGCGGCCGATGATGTCGAGAAAGCCGGTGCGGCTCGGATGGCCGTAAGTGCGCAGATGATGGTCGTAGGCCGGGTGGCCCTGGACGTACATCAGCCGCCCGTACCAGTCGCCCGCCTCGGGCACGCATTGCGGCCCCCAATGCGCCCAGATCCCGAACTTGGCGTCGCGATACCAATCCGGGACGCGATAGGCGGCGGCGAGCGACTGCCAGTCCGGCGCGACGGGGCCGGCGGCCAGGGCCGGAAAGCGCGCCGCGCCCGCCGCAGCCGCGGCCGCGCCGAGCAGGCCGCGACGCGTGAGCCCCTTAATCGGCGGCCACATGCTGGCGCTGCACGCCGAGGCCCTCGACGCCGAGCGTTACGACGTCGCCCTCCTTCAGGAAGGGCGGCGGCTTCTGCCCCATGCCGACGCCGGGCGGAGTGCCGGTGGCGATGACGTCGCCGGGATGGAGGGTCATGAAATTGCTGAGATAGGCGACGAGGAAGGCCGGCTTGTAGACCATCGTCGCGGTGCTGCCGTCCTGGCGGCGGCTGCCGTTGACCTCCAGCCAGAGGCGGAGGTTCGACGGATCCGGCACTTCGTCGCGCGTGACCAGCCAGGGGCCGATCGGGCCGAAGCCGTCGCAGCCCTTGCCCTTGTCCCAGGTGCCGTGCCGCTCGAGCTGATATTCGCGTTCGGAGACGTCGTTGATCACGCACCAGCCGGCGATATGCGCCGCCGCCTCCGCCTCGGTCACATATTTGGCGCGGGTGCCGATGACGATGCCGAGCTCGACCTCCCAGTCGGTCTTTCTGGAGCCGCGCGGCAGGCGGATGTCGTCATTGGGTCCGCCGATCGCGCTGGTCGGCTTCATGAACAGGATCGGCTCGGGCGGCACCGCCGCGCCGGTCTCGGCGGCATGGTCCGAATAATTGAGGCCGATGCAAAGGAACTTGCCGACCCCGCCGACGCAGGGGCCGATGCGCGGCGCGCCGTCGACCAGCGGCAGCGTTTCCGGATCGAGCGCGGCGAGGGCGGCGAGACCGGCCGGAGACAAGGCGTCGCCGGCGATGTCGCTAACCTGGCCGGAGAGGTCGCGCAGCCGCTCCGCCGCGTCGAGCAGCCCGGGCCGCTCCGCGCCCGCCTCGCCGTAACGCAGCAGCTTCATCGCGCCACCTCCGCCGCCGTCACGCTGGACGAACGCTCCCAGAGATCGATCCCGCCTTCCTGCGCATGGCGATCGATCTGCCGCAGCTCGTCCTCGCTGAAATCGAGCCGCTTCAGCGCCGCCAGCGAATCCTCGAGCTGCGCGATGGTGCGGGCGCCGACCAGGGCCGAGGTGACGCGCTTGTCGCGCAGCACCCAGGCGATCGCCATTTGCGCCAGGCTCTGGCCGCGCGCTTCGGCGATCCCGTTCAGCGCCCGGACCCGCTCCAGATTCTCCTTGCTGAGCAGCCCTTCCCCAAGCGAGCCCCGCTTCGCCGCGCGCGCGTCTTCGGGAATGCCGCCGAGATACTTGTCGGTCAGCATCCCCTGCGCCAGCGGCGAGAAGGCGATGCAGCCGACACCCAGATCGCCGAGCGTGTCGAGCAGGCCGCCTTCCACCCAGCGGTTCAGCATCGAATAGCTCGGCTGGTGGATGAGCAAAGGCACGCCCTCGGCGCGAAGGACGTCGTGGGCGCGCCGGGTCAACTCGGCCGAGTAGGAGGAAATGCCGACATAGAGCGCCTTGCCCTGGCGGTGCGCCTGGGCCAGCGCGCCCATCGTCTCCTCGAGCGGCGTCGTCGGATCGACGCGGTGCGAATAGAAGATATCGACATGGTCGAGCCCCATCCGCCTCAGGCTCTGGTCGAGGCTGGCGAGCAGATATTTGCGCGAGCCGCCGATGCCATAGGGCCCCGGCCACATGTCGTAGCCGGCCTTGGTCGAGACGATCAGCTCGTCGCGATAGGGCCGGAAGTCGGCGGCCATGACGCGGCCGAAATTCTCCTCGGCCGAGCCGTAGGGAGGGCCGTAATTGTTGGCGAGGTCGAAATGGGTGACGCCCAGATCGAAGGCGCGGCGCAGGATCGCCCGTCCGGTCTCGAATATATCGGCCCCGCCGAAATTCTGCCAGAGGCCGAGCGAGATGGCGGGAAGGTCGAGCCCGCTCCGCCCGCAGCGGCGATAGGGCATGCGGCCGTCATAGCGGGCCGGGCCGGGCTTGTGCTGTTCGATCATCATCCTGTGCCTGTCACCGAGAAACGATAGATTGTGGTGGAATGGAAGACCTGGCCCGGCTTCAGCAGGGTGGTCGGGAATTCCGGCCGGTTCGGGCTGTCGGAAAGATGCTGGGCCTCCAGTGCGACGCCGTCATGGGGGCGATAGATCGCGCCCTGCGCGCCGGCGTCGCGCCCGCTGAACCAATTGCCGGTATAGACGGTGAGCGACGGCTCGGTGGTCAGCACGTCGAGCTGCCGGCCGGAGCCGGGATCGGCGAGCCGCGCCGCCAATTGCAATCGGCCTTCCATGGGAAGGACCCAGCTGTGGTTGAAGCCGCGCCGCCCCTCCATTTGCGGGTGCGGCCGGTCGATCATGCTCTCGATGGTGCGCGGCTGCCGAAAGTCGAACGGCGTCCCCGCGACCGGAATGAAACCACCGGTCGGGATGCCGCCCGAATCGCTCTCCATCAGGCGATCGGTGAAGATCTGCAGGCGGTGGCCTCGCACCGTTCCGGAGCCCGCGCCCGCCAGGTTGAAATAGCTATGGTTGGTGAGGTTGAGAATTGTCGGCTTGTCGCTCCTCGCCTCGTAATCGATGCGCAGCGCGTTATCGGGCTCGAGGCTGTAGGTGACCTTGATGTCGAGACGGCCCGGAAAGCCCTGCTCGCCGTCGGGGCTGATATAGGACAGCGTCGCACCCACTGTGCGGCCGTCACGGAACGGCATGATGCGCCAGACCTTGGTGAAAAGCCCGCCGGGGCCGCCGTGGAGGGCGTTCGGCCCGTCGTTCGGAATGAGCTTGATCTCCCGCCCGTCGAGCGCGAAGCGCGCCCTGGCGATGCGGCCGGCATAGCGCCCCATCACCGCGCCGAAAGCGTAATCGCCATTCTTCGCCTCGTAATCGGCGAGGCTGCCGAAGCCGAGCGCGACATTCGCCTTCCGCCCGCGCGCATCGGGGACGACGATGTCGGTGACGATCGCGCCATAAGCGATGACCTTGACGCTCATGCCACGATCGTTGGTCAGCGTGACCTGCTCGACCGGCTCGCCCGCTTTGGTCGTGCCGTAGGGCGCGCGCGTCACGCTCGCGCTCCACGCCGGAGCGGCGACGAGCGCGAGCGCCAATGCTGCGGCGATCTTCATCGGGCGCCTTTCCGGTAGAGCGCGTCGGCGGCGAGGGCGAGGAACATGTAATTGGTCTCGCCGCCACCCATCACATATTCGCGCTGCTGCCAGAAGAAGGGCCATTCCTTCAGCTCGGGAAGGTCGGGACGGATGAGGGCGGTGCCGGAGACGACGCCGCCGGGGATAGCGCTCCAGTCGGCGCGGTTGAAGCCATAGGCGATGGTGGCGGAGCGCGAACCGACGCCGGTGGCGAAGCTCTCGTTATTCTCGCCCGGGTGGACGCCGAGGTCGAAGTTGAGCGCATTCACATAGGATTCGGTCGGCGTGACCTCGGGCCAGCCCTTGTGGAAGAAATATTGGCGGACGCCGCGCTCCTGGATGTCCCAGCCGGCGCCCCAGATATTGGGCTTGTAGGGAACGCCATAGGGTGAGTCCGTCCTCGCCGCCGCGCGCACCGCCGCCTGGTAAGCGGCGACTGCGGCGGCGAGGCGCTGCTTGAAGCCGGCATCGGGGATGCGGTCGAGGATCGGCGCGATCGCCCAGCCGGTATCCGCCACCTTGGCGATGATCGCGGGCTCAAGCGCGACGAGCCGGCGGACCAGCGCGGGATCTCCGGTGGTGCGGATCAGCTCGGCGAGCGCGAAGACGCGCATGGCGATGTCGTCGCTCTTGTCGATCGCGCCGCGATAGAGATGCTGCGCGACCGCGAGCGCCTCGGCCGCCATGGCCGGATTGCTCGCCTTCAGCACCCGCGAGGCGGCGGCGAGGCCGCCGGCGACATAGAGCTCGCGCTGCGGATTCTCCTCGGTGAAGACCCAGCGGTCGTCGACCGTGACCGGGCGGCCGTTATTGTCGAGACCGAGGCCTTCGACCCGCTTCATCGGCACATTGTCGGTCGCGTTGGCCGCCTCCCCCAGCATTACATATTGGCGCAGCGACACGTCCTGGATGCCGCGATAGACGCGGCCCATCGCGCGATAGCCGCCGAGGATCGAGAGCAGGCCGTGCTCGATCTGCTGGAGCGCGTCGTTGCGGCCGTCGGGCTGGTGGATCTCGACCAGCTTCCTGGTCTCGTCGATCGTGGTCGCGTCGTAATCGAGGCCGAATTCCTCGACCATCGCCGCGAGCAGCCAGACCGTGCCGATCTGCGATTCGACCCGCAAATCGTAATCGCCGGCATCGTGCCAGCCGCCGGCGTCGAGTCCCGGCACATGCTCGCCCGGCCTGAACCTGGTCAGCGTCGAGGGCCCCTGCGCATAGCCGTCGAAATGGTTGAGGTTCGTGGGGGCCATGCGCGCGTCGTCGACATGGTCGAGCCCGTGCCAGACGCGATATTTCTCGTTGACCCGCATGTGGCACATCTGGACCGGCAGGAAATATTCGAGCGTCGGCTGCCAGGCGCCCCGCGCATAGATGTCGTCGGCGATCCGGAAGGGCTGCGACAGGCGGTCGCCATAGGCGAGCTGGTACATGCCGGGCTCGGCCACTTTCGAGAAATCGAAGGTGTAATAGGAATAGCGGAGGAAATTGCCCCATTTCTCCGGCGCGCCGGCGAGCATTTCGCGGCGGCCGTCGCCGGTGAGGCGGAAGAGGCGGACGCGCCTGATGTCCTGATCGGTCGGGTCGAGCTCGATCACCGCCCGCTTGGGCTGCGCCGGTGCATAACCGAGCTGCGAGACCTGGATCACCGGCTGGTACTTCCAGCCTTCGACGACGTTGGGCGTGACCACCCATTCGATCGCGTTCGCGCTCGCCCCGGCCGGCACGATGCCGCGGACGATGAACCAGCCGTTATTGTGGTTCGAACGGCCGTCGATGAGCTGGATCGGCCCGCTGCGGCTCTCGATCCGCAGCCGCTGCATCTCCTCCTCGGGCACTACGACCAGGGTTCGGCCGACCGCCAGCGGCGCGGCCAGCGGCTCGCCGTTCGGCGAGACGATCGGCCCGTTCGGCTGGGCGTTGCGCGGCGTCTCGACCGCCGCCCCGCCGGCCCGGACCATCGGCCCCACCGGCTGGTTCGGGAAGATGCCGCTCCGGCCGTCCATCAACCAGGATTTGCCGAAGATCAGGCCCGGGAACAGCTCGAGATTGAAGCCCACCTTGCCCACCCATGACGGCGGCAGCGGCCGGTCGAGATCGACGCGGATGCGGAAGCTGTTCCCCTCGAGCGCCGTCACCGTCACGCGATAGCCGAGATCGAGCTTGGGGTAGAAGATCGGATTGAAGCCGTGCCCGTTCGCCTTCGGATCGGGATAGGACAGCGTCTCGCTGATCGTGCCGGTTTTCGCGTCCACCACCCGCTGGCCGACCGCCGGCATCGGCGACCATTGGCCCGGCGAGGCTTCGAGCCTGAGGTCGCCATTGGCGGCGACACGGGTGCCATGCTGGACGATGGTGATTCCGGTCTGGTGCCCCTCGGGATAATAATCGCTGAACACCATCACGTTCAGCCCCTGGCGCGCGAAATAGCCCTTGTCGTTGATCTTCAGATCTTCCGCGCGGGCGGTGGACGCCCAGGCGCAGGCCGAGCAGAGGAAAGCGAGCACCGCCCTCGATTTCATTCGCATCCTCCCCGAATTCTCGTTCTTGTTAACGCTACCACAGCTGAGCGCGAAAGGTCTCGCCTTTCGAGGCGTCAGCGCGAGGCGATCGGGGTGAAGGCTCCCAGCCGGCATTTGGCGAAGGCGCGGGCGCCGACGCCCCTGGCCTCGACCGGATCGTAGACGCGGACGCTGTCGTTCGCGCAGAGACGCGTGCCGTCGGTCTCGAGCTGGACGATGCTGTTGCTGTCAGCCCGGGCGACCCCAGGGCAGGCGCCGATCAGATCGTTGCGATAGGTGATGCCGCCGGCCATTTCGAACACGACCGACCCCGGCGGCTGCGGATAGCGCGTGACGATGTCGTGCGTGTCGATGCAGCTTACCGCCCCGCCGGTCCGGACGGGCCCCGGCGCGCGCGCCGCCGCGGCGCCAACCAGCAACAGGAGCGGAGCGAACAGAAGCAGGCTGGTGCGGCGCATGACGGGTCTCCTCTCGGCCCGGAATACCATGCCGGCGCCATGCATCACAACGCGCGGCCGGCGCCGGGGGCACCAGCGACCCCTGCCGCCGGTCGGGCGTCCTTCAGGCGCGCCGGGGAACGGCTCCGCGAAAGGCCGCAGCCATCGCCGTCCTGAGCGGCTTGGGCCGGTATTCGGAATCATAGGGTGTCGGCCGCTTCGGCAGCCCGTCCCGGCGCGGCGGCCGCTGCTGCAGCCAGCTGTAATTGTCGGTGATGCCCCAGGCGAGGACGTCGCCGAGCTGCCTGTAGCTCAGCATCAGGTCAAGATAGGCGCGGGCATAATCGGCGACAGCCCGGTCGCGCGTGGCGATATCGCCCTCGATGCCGCGATCGTTGACGTCGAATTCGGTGATCAGCAGATCGTATCCCATGCCCGTCACCTCGTCGAGGAAGCGGCGCCAGGCGCGCTCGTCATGCGGCCCGAAGACCGACGGATCGCCCACATTGTTGCCGCTGCCGATATGCGACTGGACGCCGAGCGCGTCGACGGGCGTGCCGCGCTTCCGCATCCGCTCGAGCAGGCGCAGAACGCCGGTGCGGTGCGTCTCGTTGCCGGGCTCCCAGCTCATATAATCGTTATAGACGAGCTGGGCGTGCGGTGCCGCCCGGCGCGCGGTGCGGAAGGCAAGGTCGAGGACGTCGTCGGCGCTGCCCATGGCGCGCGAGAAGACCGTCTCGCGCATCGCGCCCGTCTCGGCGGCGACCGCCTCGTTGACCACGTCGTAGCTGCGGATCCGGGTGCCGTAGCGGCGGCAGACCGTCTCGATATGCTCGCCCAGCAGCCGCGCCGCCTCGGCGGCGGGGCGGGCGCCGAAATCGTAATTCGTCACCCAGTCCGGCCACCATTTCGGATGGTGCCAGACGAGATTGTGGCCGCGCAAAGCAAGGCCGTGCGCCTCGGCCCAGGCGAGCAGGCGATCGGCGCCTGAAAAATCGAAGCCGGTGGGGCTGCGGCGGACCCACCCCCATTTGAGCTCGTTCTCCGGCACGATGAGCCCGCATTCGGAGGCGATGATGCGGCGATATTGCGGATCGGCGAAGGCGCCTTCGACATGGCCGGGCCGGCCCATGCCGATTGCCGCGCCGAACCGGCGTCCGCCCCGCCTCGCGGCCCGGTTGAGCGACTCGCCGAGCCCGGTGCCGGGGACCGCGGCCTGCGCCGCCGCGCCCATTGCGAGGCCGGCGCCGAGGACGAGACTCTCGCGTCGGGTGACTTCCATGTGCGATCCTCTTCTTCTGATAGCGCTAACAGGCTAGGAACGCACCTACAATGCAGAAGACGCTGCTCGCCCTTCTCGCCCTTTTGACGCTCCTGCCCGCGGCGGCGCGGGCGGAGGACGGCTACCGCCTGTGGCTGCGCTACGACCGACTGGCAGAGCCGTCGCGTCGCGTTGATGCGGCCGCCGCCACCGCGATCGTCGCCCCCGGTTCCGGCCCGGTCGCGCAGGCGGCGCGGGCGGAATTGCAGCGCGGGCTTTCGGGCCTGCTCGGCCGGCCGGTCGCCATGGCCCGGGACGTCGACCGCGACGGCGCCATCCTCCTCGCCACGCCGCGCTCGTCCCCCGCGATCGCCGCCCTCCACCTGCCGCTCGATCGCCTGGGCGACGAGGGCTATCTGATCCGGACGGTGCGCATCGGCGGCCGGCCTGCGACCGTGATCGCCGCCAATTCGGACCGGGGACTGCTCTACGGCGCCTTCGCCTTCCTGCGCCTGGTCCAGACCGGCCGGGCGATCGACCGGCTCGACATTGCCGACGCGCCGAAGGTGAAGCTTCGCCTGCTCGATCATTGGGACAATCTCGATCGCCACGTCGAGCGCGGCTATGCGGGCCAGTCGCTTTGGGACTGGCAGAAGCTGCCGTTGTGGAAGGACCCGCGCTATATCGATTATGCGCGCGCCGACGCCTCGATCGGGATCAACGGCGCCGTCGTCAACAACGTCAATTCCAAAGCCGACATCCTCACCGCGCCCTGGCTGGAGAAGGTGGCGGCGCTCGCCGAAATCTTCCGGCCGTGGGGCGTGCGCGTCTATCTGTCCGCGCGTTTCTCGGCGCCGATCGAGATCGGCGGGCTGAGGACCGCCGACCCGCTCGATCCCCAGGTCCGCGCCTGGTGGAAGGCGAAGGCCGACGAGATCTATCGCATCATCCCGGATTTCGGCGGCTTTCTCGTCAAGGCCAATTCGGAAGGGCAGCCGGGGCCGCAGGATTACAAGCGCAGCCATGCCGACGGCGCCAACATGCTCGCCGATGCGCTGGCGCCGCATGGCGGCGTGGTGATGTGGCGGGCCTTCGTCTATTCGGCGACCGGGGCCGACGACCGCGCCAAGCAGGCCTATGACGAGTTCAAGCCGCTCGACGGCAAGTTCCGCCCCAACGTCATCCTGCAGGTGAAGAACGGGCCGCTCGACTTCCAGCCGCGCGAGCCCTTCCACCCGCTGTTCGGCGCGATGCCGAAGACGCCGGTGGCGATCGAGGTCGAAATCACCAAGGAATATCTCGGCTTCGCCACCCATTTGGCCTTCCTCGGGACGATGTGGGAGGAGGCGCTCGCTTCCGACACCTTCGCCCGCGGCCGCGGCTCGACACTGGCCAAAGTGGTCGAGGGTGCGCTCGGCGGCCACAATCTCAGCGCCATGGCGGGCGTCGCCAATACCGGCACCGACCGCAATTGGAGTGGATCGCAATTCGACCAGGCCAATTGGTACGCCTTCGGCCGCCTTGCCTGGGATCCGCAGCTCTCCGCCCGCGCCATCGCCGAGGAATGGACGCGGATGACCTGGGGGAACGACCCGCGCGTCGTCGACGCGATCGTGCCGATGATGATGGGATCGCGCCAGGCGGTGGTCGATTACATGACCCCGCTCGGCCTCCACCATCTGATGGGGACGGGCCATCATTACGGGCCGGCGCCCTGGGTGAACGACCAGCAGCGGCCGGAATGGAACCCGGTCTATTATCACCGGGCCGACGCGAACGGCATCGGCTTCGACCGCACCGCGACCGGCAGCAACGCCGTCGCCCAATATGCGCCGGAGGTGGCGCGCCGCTTTGCCGACCGGCGCAGCGTCGGCGACGATTATCTCCTCTGGTTCCACCATGTGAAGTGGGACGACCGGCTCGACACCGGCCGCACGCTCTGGGACGAGCTGGTCGCCCGCTACACGCGCGGGGTGGAGGAGGTGGCGGGGATGCGCCGGACCTGGGCGTCGCTCGCGCCCTATGTCGATCCGCAGCGGCACGAAGAAGTCGCCGCCTTCCTCGCCATCCAGGCGCGGGAGGCTTCCTGGTGGCGGGACGCGTCGATCGCCTATTTCCAGAGCATCTCCCACCGGCCGCTGCCGGCCGGCTTCGCGCCGCCGGCTCATCCCCTCGACTATTACGAGGCGCTCAAATTCCCCTACGCGCCCGGCCAGGGCGGTTAGGAGCGGCTGAGCACGCGGAGCAGGAACTGGCGGATGCGCTGGCGAAGCTCCGGCGTCGGCTCGGCGAGGATGCCGCGCTGCGCCGGCGGCAAATGCGCCGCCGGGTCCCCGTCCGGACGGAAGACGTAATTTTCGTACATCGCCCGCCACGCCGCGCGCTGGTAGTCGGGCAGAGCGGCAACGGCGAGGATGGCGTGGACCATCGCCTCGAAGGCGGAGCCGGTGTCCGCCGGCACGTCGCGCCACCAGTAATTGACGAGGATGTTGAAGCGGTCGAGCGCCTCGACATTGTGCCACCAGAGCGTGGGGATGTAGATCGCGTCGCCCGGCTCCAGCTCGGCGACGCGCGCCGCCGCGAGCGCGTCCCGGAAGCGGGGATAACGTTCGAAATCCGGGTCGCGGAGCGGCACCATGCTGGCGGGCTGGCCGGCCATGGTGAAATCGAGCGGCCCCACATAGAGGTTGGCGACCTGCTCCGGCGGGAACAGGGTGAAGCGCCGCCGCCCGGCGACGACGCAGGCGATATTGTCGGATTCGTCGAAATGGGTGCTGACGATGCTGGCATTGCCGATCCACAATCGCGGGACCGCGAGCGCTTCCTCGAGCAGGTCCATCATATTCTCGGCCGCGAAGCCCGGCAGGATTTCGGGAATCGCGGCGGAGCCGACATAGACGGCGGGGGCCTTCTCATCCTCGGGCGTGGCGAGCAGGAAGCGCAAGATGTCGCCGAGCCGCCCCTGGCGCCGCTCGAAGTTGAAGCTCGCGACATCGGAGGCGTAGAAGAAGCGGCCCCGGATCTCGGGCGGGCCGACAAAGGCTTCGACCGGGGCGCCGCGGTCGAAACGCTGCAGATAGGCTGCGGCTTCGGCCGGCGAGGCCTGCGCCGCCTTCACCGCCGGCCAGTCCCGGACCAGCCCGCGCAAAACGACCGGCTCGTAGCGCGGCACGAGTTCGCTGCGGAACCGCGTCCGGTCGAGCCCGTCGACCTCCTCGATCTTCCGCATCTCCTCGCTCAGCCCGGCCTCCATCCTCGGCCGGCATCGCGCCGGCGCGCGCCGATCCTAATCGTCCCGGGGACGCCCGGCGAGCTTTGATATGCAAAAAAAGGACCCCCTCCGCGCGTGGCGGAGGGGGTCGAGGATGGCTCGGGACGAGCTAGAAATTGGCGCGCAGGATCAGTGAATAGCGCCTGTCGTTCATGAAGTAGGATCGCGGACCGCTCAGCCCGGTCACGGTGAATTGCTGCGAGGTCTTGGTCACCTCGTTGGTCAGGTTCACCGCTTGGACGCCGACCTTCACGTTCTTCGTGAGGGAGAAAAAGGCCGATGCGTCGAGCTGGCCCGTCGATTCGTTGAAGATTGGGAAATAAGGGAAGATCACGTCCGACGCGGTCAGCAGGAAGCGCGACCGCCAATTGTAGGCGGCTCGGAGCGAGATCGGTCCCTTCTCGTAGAACACCGTGACGTTCACATTGTGCTTCGACAGCTGCTCGAGCGGCAGATTGCCGGCCACGCCGATCGGCGAGGTGTTCGAAGGGCTGCCGCCGTTGAGGTAGGAGTTCGGCAGGCCCTTGCTCTTGATGAAGCTGTAGGTGGCGTTGATGCCCAGGCCGTCCAGCGGCCTCGGCAGGAAATCGAAGGTTTGCTGATAGGCGACCTCGAAGCCCTTGATCTTGCCGTGGCCGTTGAAGTTGGCCGGGCCGCGAACGAAGATGTCCTCGTTCACGCCGTTGCTGGTGATCGTCCGCTGGGTGACGCTCTGGTAGAAGAAGTTCGTCACGTCCTTGTAGAAGGCGTCGAAGGTCAGCGAACCGACGCGGGCGAAATACCATTCGAGCGTCGCGTCGAACTCCCAGGCCAGCGCCGGCTTGATGAAGGGATTGCCCGCGGTCGCATTGACCCTGAACCCGTTGGACGTGTCCGTGGTAAGCTGGATGAAGTTGCGGAGATCCGCCAGCCCGGTGCGCGCCATCACGCGCGATCCCGCCAGGCGGAAGACAAGGTCGCGGGTGAGGCCGAACTTCAGGTTCAGGCTGGGCAGGAAGTAATGGTAGCTGGTGCGTGCGGTGTTCGGCTGGTTGGAGCCGGTGCCGGCGAACGTCGCCAGCTGCGCATAGGCCGCCGCGCCGATCGTGCAGATGCCGCCTGGAATCGAGGGCGGCGTGCCCACGGGGGCGCCGGGTGGCGGCGGCTGCACCGCGCAACGGACGCTGAACGGCTGGCTGACGCCGAGCGTCACCGCGTCAGGGATGGTGAACGCACCGCCGGACGAGATGTCGGAAGCACTGTAGCGGACGCCGATATTGCCATCGAGCCGGATATTGCCGAAGATCGGCTCGTCATGGCCGAAGCTAAGCTGGGCGTAGGCTTCCTTGTCCCGCTCGTCGACCGGCTGGATTTCCGAGGGCAGGAAGTCGGTGCCCGGAATGACCCCGGCGCGCTCCGACAGCGGCACCCAGCGGTTCGACGCCGTCGCGCCGTTGGTCGTGTGCCAGATGTCGTTCAGGCTCTTGAAGTAGGTGGAGGCGTCCGAATAACCGCTGATCAGATCGCCATTGTAGAAGAAGCCGCCCGGCGGCCCCGGCGTCTGGTTGCGGAAGAAGTCGTTGAAGGTGAAATAGTTGACGTGCGACAGGCCGCCCTGGGCGACGCTGACAGCCGTGCCCGACCAGACTTCGCTGATCGCGCCCCAATTATAGGTGGTGTAGCGGACGGTTTCCTGGCGGTCGGCGTAACGGGCGCCGAATTTCACCCGCTTCAGGAAGGAGCCGTCGTCGAAATTGTAGGCGAGGTCGCCCTTGAAGGCCCATTCATGGCCGGTGCTGTGCTCGATATGATCCATCGCCGCACGCCAGAACTGGACGTTCGGATCCTGGAAATAGGAGGAATCGTTCTCGGCCGCGATGCGCGGGTTCGGCGCCGCCCAGGTCGCCGACAGGGTCAGCGGCTTGTGCGGGATGATCACCGGCAGATTGCCGGTGAGGTCGAGCTGCTCGTCGGCGAAGGTCGAGCCGAACACGCTGACGTCGAGCGAATCGTGCTTCGCCCGCGTATAATCGCCGTCGAGGTTGATCGCCCAATGCGAATTCGGCTCGAACTTGAAATTGAGGCCGTAGTCGCTGACGACGTTGCGCTCGTCGACCTGGCGGCGGGACAGCGATTGCTGGATGCCGCCGGTCGGCACGTTCGAGGTCGCGCTGCCGCTGCTGGCGGTGCGCCAGCCGGTGCCCGGCAGGGTGATGAAACCGCTCTCGAACACGTTGTTGCTGTCGTAGACGTAATTGTTCAGCTTGCCGATCGGGCATTCGGCGCGCGGACCGCCGTTCGGGTTGTTGGTGTTCTGCTGACAGCCGGCCGGATAGGTGTTGTATTCGGAAAGGTCGGGGCCGCTCTCGAACGTATGCTCGCCCCACTTGTTGCGTGAGTCCGTCCGCAGGAACTGGGCGGTCAAATGGGCGCGCCGGTCGAGGCTCTCCCACTGCGCCGCGAGCGCGATGCCCTTGCGCGTGCGATCATAATCCTGCGTGCGGAACTGGCCGCCCAGCGGCGCGTAGGAAAGCGCCCGAAGGTCGGCGAAACCGTCCGACCCGGCCGTGCTCCCGGTGCCGCAGGCCGAGCCGCCCGGGGGCAGCCGCGTGACATCCGTGCTGGCCGGAAGCGGATTACGGCAGATGAAAGTGGTGGTCGAGTTCGCCGCCACCGCATTCTGGTTGTCGCGGGTCTGGAAGTTGGTGACCTGGATGCCGTCCGAGCGGCTCTTCAGGCGGGAATAGGAGAAGTCGGCGAGAAGGCCGATGCGGCCGATGCCGGTGTCCCAGGTGTCGCTGATCAGAAGCGACGCCACCGGCGTCGTCTTCTTGCGCATGTCGCCCTGATTGGCTTCGACGTCGATGCCGAGATGGAAGCCGCCCTTGTTGTCGAACGGCAGGCGGGTGTTGAGGTTGACGATGCCGGCGAGGCCGCCCTCGATCATCTCGGCGGTCGTGTTCTTGTAGACTTCGACCGACCCGAGCAGCTCGGAGGGGACGTCGGAGAAGTTGATCGCCTGGCCGTAGACGCCGGCGGAGAAGGTGTCGCGGCCGTTGAACTCCGAGCGCACGAAGTTGAGGCCGCGGACGACGACGCCCGAGCCCTCGACCGAGAAGTGGTCCGGATCGTTGCTGCCGGCGAAGCGGTTCATGGCGACGCCAGGTATGCGCTGCAGCGCCTCGGTCACCGACCGATCGGGAAGCGCGCCGATGTCCTGCGCGGTGATGGCGTCGACAATCGTATCGGCGCGCCGCTTGATGTTCTGCGAATTGGCGAGGCTCTGGCGGATGCCGGTGACGACGATCGCGCCCTGATCGCCGCTGTCGGGAGTCGTCGAGTCGGCGACGCGATTCCCCGGCGCCGGATTCTGGTCGGACTGCTGGACGTTGCCGGCGGTCCCGGTGCCGCTCGCGGGCGCCGTGCCCCCTTGCGCGCTCTGGGCGAAAGCAGGCGTCGCGGCCGCGAACGCGCATACGGCGAGCACCGATGCACCGCAGCGAAGCAGCGAGCCGAAGCTGGCATCGCGGCGCGGAGCGAACGGCGTGCGGGCGTATGAAGCCATCAATCAACCTCCCCAAATTCTATGGTAGCGCTAACAAACGGCCGCGCCACTCTTTGTTCGTAACCGGCTCGATAACCGGCCCCGCGTCCCACCGCAAGCCCGTAGCGGGCCTCGTTTCGTTTCGCGGCCGTGAAAAGTCCGGCCTGTGTCGGCTTTGCAACAGCATGGGTAAGTCTTTGCCCCGCTTCGACTTCGGGCGGCGGCAGGGCGGAGCGATGGGCCGGCTTGATTGACCGGGCCGGGAACAGGGTCGTAGAAAAGCGCCTTGGCAAGCATCGGGATTCCATGGACGATCGGAAAAAAGTGAACGTTATCATTGTCGGCGGCGGCACCGCCGGCTGGATGACGGCCGCCGCCATCGCCAGGCTGCTGCCGACCCGCGCTTCGGTCCATCTGGTCGAGTCGGAAGCGATCGGCATCGTCGGCGTCGGCGAAGCCACCCTTCCCCATATCCGCGCGTTCAACGAGCGGCTCGGCATCGACGAGGCCGATTTCATGGCCCGCACCCGCGCCACCTTCAAGCTCGGCATCGAGTTCCGCGACTGGGGCCGCCCCGGCGATTCGTATATCCATCCGTTCGGCACGTTCGGCCGCGGGTCGGGAGAGGTCGACTTCCACCAATATTGGCTGCGCATGAAGCATGAGGGGCGGCCCGTCGCCGAGCTCGAGCAATATTCGCTGGCCTGCATGATCGCGCGGCTCAACCGGTTCGAGCTGCCCTCGCGCGATTCGAGCCGGCTCGATTCGACCTTCGGCTATGCCTATCAGTTCGACGCCACGCTGTTCGCGCCGTATCTGCGCGCGCTGGCCGAAAGGCTCGGCGCGCGACGCACCGAGGGGCGGGTGGTCGGCGTCGACCGCGACGGCGAAAGCGGCGACATCAATGCCATCCGGATGGAGAGCGGCGAGACGATCGAGGGCGATTTGTTCGTCGACTGCTCCGGCTTCGTCTCGCTGCTGCTCGGCAAGGTGCTGGGCGAGCCGTTCCAGGACTGGTCGCACTGGCTGCCCTGCGACCGCGCCGCGGCGATGCCGTGCCGGACCGAAACCGCGCTCACGCCTTATACCGGCGTCATCGCCATGCCCGGCGGCTGGCGCTGGCGGATCCCGCTCCAGCACCGCACCGGCAACGGCTACGTTTTTGCAAGCGCCTTCCTTTCGGAGGACGAGGCGAGCGAGGCGATCGCCGCGGCGGTCGAGGGCGAACCGATCGCGCAGCCGCGCCTGCTCCGCTTCACGGCGGGCCGGCGCGAGCGCAGCTGGGTGCATAATTGCGTCGGAATCGGCCTCGCCAGCGGCTTCCTCGAGCCGCTCGAATCGACCAGCATCTACCTGATCCAGCAGGCGATCACCGGGCTGCTCGAACTGTTTCCGGAGAAAGAGATTTCGCCGGTCGACCGCGACGAGTTCAACCGGCTGATCGACCTCGAATATGACCGGATCCGCGACTTCCTGATCCTCCATTATCACGCCACCGAACGGACCGATTCGCCCTTCTGGGACTATGTCCGCAACATGTCGGTGCCCGACACGCTGCAGGAGAAGATCGAATTGTTCCGCCGCCGCGGCCGGGTCGTCAAATATCGCGAGGGGGTCTTCCTCGATGCGAGCTGGATCGCCGTCTATCTCGGCCAGCATATCATCCCCGAAGGCCATGACATGCGCGCCGACGCCCCGTCGGCCGAGGCGCTTGGCCGCGCGATGGAGTCGCTCCGCGCCGAGATCCGCGCGACGGCCGAGCGGGTGCCGGATCATGTCGGCCACATCGCCCGCTACTGCCCGATGGCGGCCTGAGATGAGCGGCCGCGCGCCCTCGATCCACGCTATCGTCGTCGTCGGCGGCGGCATCACCGGCTGGTCGGCGGCGGCGGCGCTGAAGAAGAGATTGCCGGCGCTGGCGGTCACAATCCTCCCGCTCCCGCCTCCGCCCGACGCGTTGGCGGACCGGATCGGCAGCACATTGCCGTCGATCGCCGAGTTCCACGCGGATATCGGCCTGACCGAGGCCGACACGGTGGTCCGCGCGGGCAGCGGCTTCCGCCTCGGCACCTGGTTCGAAGGCTGGGCGGAGGACCCGCCGGCCTACGTCCATGCCTATGGCGAGGTCGGCCGTCCGTTCGGCACCGCCTCCTTCCACCAGCATTGGGTGCGGGCGGCGCGGCTCGCCGCGGCGGAGCCGTTCGACGGCCATTCGGCGGCGGCGGCGATGGGCCGGGCCGGACGTTTCGTCCATCCGCGCGAGGAACCGGGCTCGCCGCTCGCCGGCTTCGGCTACGGCCTGCAGATCAGCCCCGCGCGCTATGGCGAGATGATGCGCGCTTATGTCCGCCATCTCGGCGTCGCCGAGCGGGCCGGAGCGCTCGCCGCGGTGCGGCTGCGCGGCGAGGACGGTTTCATCGAGGCGCTGCGCCTCGACGACGGCAGCGAATTGCGGGGCGATCTGTTCGTCGACTGCACCGGGCCCGCACGCCGTCTCCGCTCGGCGCTCGGCGAAGCCTTCGAGGATTGGAGCCGCTGGCTGCCCTGCGACCGCCTCCTCTTCGCCGAGGCGCCGCCGGCCGCGGAGCTGCCGCCGCTCGACAAGGCCGTCGCGACCGGCGCCGGCTGGCGCTGGGAAGCCGCCTCGCCGCTGCGGACCTCCCACGGCCTCGCCTATGCTTCGGCACATCTCAGCGACGGCAAGGCGGCGCGGGCGCTGCGCGTCGCCGCCGGCGCCGAGGCGGAGGGCGATGCGGTTGCGCTTCGCCAGGGACGGCTCGCCGAGCCCTGGCTCAGGAACTGCGTCGCGATCGGCGATGCCGCGGTGGCGGTCGAGCCGCTCGAATGGACCAATCTCCACCTCGCCCACGATGCCGTCGACCGGCTGGTCTCGATGATGCCGGACCGGGATTGCAGCGCGGTCGAATTGTGGGATTACAACCGTCAGGCCAATGCCGAGGCCGACCGGGTGCGCGACTTCCTCGCGCTCCATTATATCGCGTCCCGCCGCGGCGAGCCGTTCTGGCGCGCCGCCGCGGCGGCGGAGCCCCCCCCTTCCCTCGCCCACACGCTCTCCCTGTTCCGCGAACGGGGACGGCTCCCTTATTACGAGGAAGAGACCTTTGCCCGCGACAGCTGGCTTTCGGTCCTGCTCGGCCAGGACGTGCTCCCGCGCCGCACCGATCCGCTGATCGACGCCGTCGCGCCCGCTTTCGCCGACGACGCGATGGCGCGGATGCGAAGCGCGATCGCGGCGATGGTGCCGACGCTTCCGACCCACTCTCTCTATCTCCAGAACCTCATGAGGCAGTCCGCACGATGAACGAACATTCGATCCGGGAAGTCGTCATCGTCGGCGGCGGCACGGCCGGCTGGATGGCCGCGGCCGCCTTCGCCCGCTTCCTCAACAACGGCCACACCCGCATTTCGCTCGTCGAATCCGAGGAGATCGGCACGATCGGCGTCGGCGAGGCGACGATTCCGCCGCTCATCACCTTCAACCGGATGCTGGGGATCAACGAGAATGATTTCGTCGCCGCCACCCAGGGCTCGTTCAAGCTTGGCATCGAATTCGTCAATTGGGGCGGGATCGGCGAGACCTATTTCCACCCGTTCGGCTATCACGGCCACGATCTCGAGGGCGTCCACTTCCACCAGCTCTATCTGCGCGAGCGCAAGCGCCAGGTGCTGCCCGACATCTCGGCCTGGTCGATGAGCGCGGTCGCCGCCGCCCAGGGCAAGTTCGCCCGGCCGGCCCCCGATGCCGGCCTGCCGCTGTCGCAGCTTCTCTACGCCTTCCATTTCGACGCCAGCCTCTATGCCAAGTTCCTGCGCAATTATGCGGAGCAGAGCGGGGTCCGGCGGATCGAGGGCAAGATCGTCGACGCGTCGCTGCGCGGGGAGGACGGCTTCGTCGAATCGGTCACCCTCGCCGACGGCCGGAAGATCGAGGGCGACCTGTTCATCGACTGCTCGGGCTTTCGCGGCGTGCTGATCGAGCAGGCGTTGAAGACGGGTTATGAGGAATGGACGCACTGGCTGCCCTGCAACCGCGCGATCGCCATCCCGACGACCTATGAAGGGCCGCCCGATCCATTCACCCGCGCCACCGCCCATCCGAAGGGCTGGCAATGGCGGATCCCGCTGCAGAACCGGATGGGCAACGGCATCGTCTATTCGAGCGAGCACATGTCCGACGACGAGGCGCAAAGCGTGCTGATGGCCAATCTCGAGGGCGAGCCGCTGGCCGAGCCCCGGCGCCTTTCCTTCACCACCGGCCGCCGTCTCAAGGCCTGGAATGCGAATGTCGTCTCGATGGGCCTGTCGAGCGGCTTCATCGAGCCGCTCGAATCGACCAGCATCCACTTCATCCAGAGCGGCATCGCCAAGTTGATCGCCCTGTTCCCCGACAAGCGTTTCAACCCGGTCGAGCGCGACGAATATAATCGCCAGATGCAGGATTTGTTCGAGGACGTGCGCGACTTCATCGTCCTCCACTACAATTCGACCAAGCGCGACGATTCCGACTTCTGGAACCAGTGCCGGACGATGCACATCCCCGACAGCCTCGCCCGCAAGATCGCTTTGTGGCGGAGCAAGGGCCGGCTGTTCCGCGACGGCCTGGAGCTGTTCGCGAACACCAGCTGGGTGGCCGTATTTCTCGGTCAGAGCATCGTCCCCGAGGATTACGAGCCCGCCGCCGACGCGCTCGACGAGGAGCGGGTCGCCGCCGCGCTCGAGCAGATGCGGCAGGCCTATCTGCAGACCGCCGAGCGGCTGCCGAGCCACGCCGAATTCATCGCCCGCACCTGCGCCGCCCGCGACGCGGCCGCGCCGCCGCCGCTGCCCGAGTTCGTCTTTTGAGGGACGACGCGATCCGCAAGGTCGTGATCGTCGGCGGCGGCACCGCCGGCTGGATGGCGGCCGCCGCCCTCTCGCGGACGATGGGCGCCGTGCCGGGGCTGACCATCGAGCTGGTCGAATCGGAGGAAATCGGCACGGTCGGCGTCGGCGAGGCGACCATCCCGCAGATCGTCCTGTTCAACAATCTGCTCGGCATCGACGAGGACGATTTCGTCCGCGCCACCAACGCCACCTACAAGCTCGGCATCGAATTCCGCGACTGGACGCGGATCGGCCATCGCTACGTCCATCCCTTCGGCTTTTACGGCATCGACATGATGGGGGTCGAGTTCCACCATCACTGGCTGAAGGGCCTGGCGCTGGGCGACGACCATCCGCTCGACCTTTATTCGCTGAGCGTCGTCGCCGGCCTCGAAGGCCGCTTCGACCGCCCGCGGCCGGACCAGCCCAATTCGCCGCTGTCGCGGCTCGGCTACGCCTTCCAGTTCGACGCCAGCCTCTACGCCCGCTATCTGCGCAGCCTCTCCGAAAGCCAGGGTGTCGTCCGCACCGAAGGCCGGATCGTCGACGTCGCCCGGAATCATGAGAGCGGGTTCATCGAGGCGGTCGTGCTGGAGAGCGGCGCCCGTATCGAGGGCGACCTCTTCATCGACTGCTCGGGCTTTCGCGGCCTGCTCATCGAGCAGGTGCTGAAGGCCGGCTTCGAGGACTGGTCGGCCTGGCTCCCCTGCGACCGGGCGTACGCGGTGCCCTGCGAAAGCAGCGCCGACATGCAGCCCCTGACCCGCTCGACCGCGCGGCCCGCCGGCTGGCAATGGCGGATCCCGCTCCAGCACCGGACCGGCAACGGCTATGTCTATTCGAGCGCGCACATTTCCGACGACGAGGCGGCGGCGACCCTGCTCGCCAATCTCGACGGCGCGCCGCTCGCCGACCCGCGGCCGCTCCGCTTCCTCGCCGGGCACCGGAAAAAGGCCTGGGTGAAGAACGTCGTCGCCTTGGGCCTCGCCGGCGGCTTCCTCGAGCCGCTCGAATCGACCAGCATCCACCTCGTCCAGACGGGTATTGCCCGGCTGATGACGCTCTTCCCGACCCGCAATTTCGATCAGTTCGAAATCGACCGCTACAATGCGCTGACGGAGCGGGAATATATCGACATCCGCGACTTTCTCGTCCTCCATTACAAGGCGACCGAGCGCGACGATTCGCCTTTCTGGGATTATTGCCGGACCCTCGAGCCGCCCGAAGGCCTCGCTTATAAACTGGAGATGTTCCGCCGCAACGGCCGTGTCTTCCGCGAGCATGAAGAGCTGTTCACCGAGACCAGCTGGCTATCGGTGATGGTCGGCCAGGGAATCCGGGCGGGCGGCTATCATCCCACCGCCGACACCCTCTCCGACGCGGAGACGCTGAAGCGGCTCGCCCATATCCGCGAAGTGGTCGCCAACACCGCGCAGCTGATGCCGGTCCAGGCCGAATTCCTCCGCGCGCATGGCAGCGCCAGCAATCTCAGCCTGAAGCGCGCTTGCTGATGACGCTGCCCGAGCCGCGACCGATCCGCGAATATGAAGGCGTCGACCGCCGCCTGTTCCTCGAGGAGATCCGCCCCTCAGGCCAGCCGGCGGTGCTCCTCGGTCTTGCCGCGGACTGGCCGGCGGTGAAGGCGGCGCAGCGGTCCGACGAGGATCTGGTCGCCTATTTGAAGAGCTTCCGGCGCGACGACCGCCCCGTCGGCGCGATCGTCGGCGAGCCGGAGATCGAAGGGCGCTTCTTCTATCGCGACGACCTCCAGGCGCTCAACTTCACCCGCGGCCTGTCGCCGCTCTTTCCCTTCCTCGACCGCCTGCTGCGCGACCGCGGCCATGCGAAGCCCTTCGCCATGGCGGTCCAGTCCGAGCAGATCCCGGAGCTGCTGCCCGGCTTCGAGAAGCAGAATGCGACCGACCTCGTGCGGCCGGACGTGGCGCCGCGCGCCTGGATCGGCAACCGCATCCGCGTCGCGGCGCATTACGACCTCAAGGAGAATATCGGCGTCGTCGTCGCCGGCCGCCGCCGCTTCACCCTGTTCCCGCCCGAGCAGCTGGCGAACCTCTATGTCGGACCCTTCGAGCTGACCCCGGCCGGGACGCCGATCAGCCTCGTCGACCTCGCGGAACCCGATCTCGACCGATTCCCGCGCTTCGCCGAAGCGGCCGCGCACGCTTTGGGCGCCGAGTTGGCGCCGGGCGACGCCGTCTACATCCCCTTCCACTGGTGGCACGCGGTCGACTCGCTCGAGGACGTCAATCTCTTCGTCAATTACTGGTGGAACGACGCGCCCGCGGGCACCGGCAATCCCTATGACGCTTTGATGTACGGCCTGTTCGCGCTGAAGACGCTGCCGCCCGAGCAGAGGAAGGTCTGGCGGACGATCTTCGACCATTATGTCTTTTGCGCGAACGGCGATCCGGCCGCGCATCTCCCGCCCGGGGCGAAAGGCGTGCTCGGCCCGGCGACGCCGGAGCAGCTCGGCCGGATGCGCGCCACTTTGCGCCAGCTCGCGGGGAAATTGTGACATGCGGCGCCTGATCCTCGCTTTCGCCGCGCTGCTGCCGGGCGCGGCACCGGCCCCGCCCCCGCCGCCGCCGGCGGATACCGCCGAATTCGCCTGGTTCGACTATCGTGGCGGCGATCCCTCCGACGCTCTGCCGCTGCGGCCGGGCGGCTATCGCAACCCGATCCTGCACGGCTTCTATCCCGATCCGAGCGTCACCCGCGCCGGCCGCGATTTCTATCTCGTCACCTCGACCTTCGCCTGGTTCCCCGGCATCCCCGTCTTCCGCAGCCGCGACCTCGTCCACTGGACCCAGATCGGCAACGCGATCGACCGGCCCGCGCAGCTCGATTTCGGCCGCCTCGGCCTCTCGCGCGGCGTGTTCGCGCCGTCGATCCACGAACATGCCGGGATGTTCTACATCCTCAACACCTGCGTCGATTGCGGCGGCAATTTCGTGATCCGCGCCAGGAACCCGGCCGGGCCCTGGTCGGACCCGGTCTGGCTCCCGGATCTGGAGGGCGGCATCGATCCGTCCTTCTTCTTCGACGCGGACGGCTCGGCCTGGATCGTCAATAACGGCCCGCCGCCGGGCAGGCCGCTCTACGAAGGCCATCGCGCGATCTGGGTGCAGAAGTTCGACCTCGGCGCGATGAAGACGTCGGGGCCACGGACCCTGCTCGTGAACGGCGGCGTCGAGCCGGCGAAGAAGCCGATCTGGATCGAGGGTCCGCATATCTTCAGGAAAGACGGCTTCTATTATCTGACCGCGGCCGAAGGCGGCACGGCGGAGGCCCATTCCGAGGTCGTGCTGCGCAGCCGCAGCGTCACCGGCCCCTATCAGCCCTTCGCCGGCAACCCGATCCTCACTCAGCGCGACCTGCCGCGGGACCGGGCGATGCCGATCACCTCCGCAGGCCATGCCGAGCTGGTCGAAACCGCTTCGGGCGACTGGTGGGCGACCTTCCTCGCCGTCCGCCCTTATGCCGGCGATTTCTACAACACCGGCCGGGAGACCTTCCTGCTGCCGGTGACATGGGAGAATGGCTGGCCCCGCATCACCGCGCCCGGCCAGGCCATCCCTTATGTCCACCCCCGGCCCAGCCTGCCGCCGCAACCGTCTCCGGTTCCGACCGCCGGCGGCTTCGACGTGCGGGACGAATTCGACGGTCCGAAGCTGCCGCCCTACTGGATGATGATGCGTAACCCGCGCGAGCCCTGGTGGACCCTCTCCGGCGGAGCGTTGCGGCTGCGGGCGCGGCCGGTCGCGCTAGGCGACAACGGCAATCCTTCCTTCGTCGCGCGGCGGCAGCAGCATGGGAGCGCGTCGGCCTCGACCGAGCTTCGTTATTGCCCCCGCCGCGACGGCGACGAGGCAGGGCTCGCCGTGCTCCAGAACGATGCCGCCTGGTATCTGCTGGCGGTCGGCGAGGCGGGCGGCAAGCCGGTCCTGATGCTGAAGCGGCGCACCGGCGAAGGCGAGCCGGCCGACGGCATCGCGATCGCCTCGGCGCCGTTACCCGCCGCCTGCGGCACGCCGATCCGCCTTCGCATCGACGCGCGCGGCGGCACCTACGACTTCTCCTATGCCTTGCCGGGCGGAGCCTGGCGCATGCTTCGGCACGGCGCCGACGGCACGATGCTCAGCACGAAGAGAGCAGGCGGCTTCGTCGGCGCCGTCTTCGGCCTCTACGCCCATGCCGATCCCCGATGAATAAGCGCCTGCTCGCCGTCGCCGCCGCTGCGCTCCTTGCGGCCGTGCCCGCCATGGGGGCGCCGCCGCCCCATCAATTCCTGCTGAACCAATTGGGCTTCCTCCCCGAGGGCGCGAAGCATGCCATCCTGCCGAGCCCGGCGACGCAGCCGCTCGAATGGCAGGTCACGGACGAGAGGAATCGCGTCGTGCTGACCGGTCGAACCACGGTCTACGGGGCGGACGCGGCATCCGGCCAGCCTATCCATCGGATCGATCTCAGTGCGCTGCGGACGCCGGGCACCTACCGCCTTGCAATGGGCGATTCGGCGAGCCGGCCGTTCCGCATCGACGCCGGCCTCTACGACCGCCTCCGCAACGACGCGTTCAACTATTTCTACCAGACCCGCGCCGGCATCGCGATCGAGGCCCGCTTCGCCGGCGGCCCGCAATGGGCGCGGCCGGCGGGGCATCTGCCCGAAAAGGCCGCCTGCGCCGCCGGCGCGGACGAGAACGGCAATGTCTGGCCCGGCTGCCCCTATACGCTCGACGTCACCGGGGGCTGGTACGATGCGGGCGACCAGGGGAAATATGTCGTCAATGGCGGCATCGCGCTCTGGACGCTGCTCGACCTTTACGAACGCGAGAAGGCGCTCGGCCGGCCTTCGCTCTATGCCGACGGCAAGGCGCGGCTGCCCGAGGCCGGGAACGGCGTCGACGACCTGCTCGACGAAGCGCGCTGGGAGATGGAATTCTTCCTGAAGATGCAAGTGCCGGACGGCACGCGGCTGAAGGTGCCGGTGGGGCAGAAAAGGAACGTCCCAAGCCTCGTCTTCAGCGAGATCGACGCCTCGGGGATGGCCCATCACAAGGTGGGCGACGAGCATTGGACGAGGCTCCCGACCCCGCCCCATCTCGACACCGAGCGGCGCCTGCTGTTTCCGCCCAGCACCGCCGCCACGCTCAACCTCGCCGCGACGGCGGCGCAATGCGCGCGTATCTGGCGGAGGATCGACGCCGTCTTCGCCGGGCGCTGCCGCACCGCCGCCAAGCGCGCCTGGAATGCGGCGAAGCGCAACCCGGAAGTCTATGCGATCGATGCATTCCCCGGCAGCGGCGGCTATGGCGATCGCGATCTTGGCGACGAATTCTATTGGGCCGCCGCCGAACTCTTCATCACGACGGGCAAGCCCGATTACGCGGCCGCGCTTCGCGCCTCGCCCTATTTCCGCGCGGCGACAGCCGGCGAGCCCGGCTGGCCGCGCACGGCGAGCCTCGGCACCATCTCGCTCGCCTTGCTGCCGAGCCGGCTCGACGCGAACGACCGCGCCGCCCTCCGCCGCAGCCTCGTCGCCGCGGCCGACGGATTCCTCGCCGACGAGGCGAAAACCGGCTACCGCATCCCCTACGCGCCGCCGGGCTGGCCGTGGGGCTCGAACGCCTCCATCCTCAACCGCGCCTTGATCCTCGCGCTCGCGAACGACTTCACCGGCGAGGCGCGCTACCGCGACGGCGTCATCGACGCGATGGACTTCATCCTCGGCCGCAACCCGCTCGACCGCTCGTTCGTCACCGGCACGGGCGCACGGCCGATGACCAACCCGCACCACCGCTTCTGGACGCACCAGCTCGACCCGGCCATGCCCGGCCCACCGCCGGGCGTGCTTTCGGGCGGCCCCAATTCCAACGCGAGCGATCCCACCGCAATCGGGCTTCGGGGTCATTGCGCGCCCGCCGCCTGCTGGATGGACGACGCCCGCGCCTTCAGCGTCAACGAGGTCGCGATCAACTGGAACGCGCCTTTGGTCTGGGTGTCGGCCTGGCTCTCCGAGCCCCGTCGATGACAAAGAATTAACGCCAGCGCCCTCCCCCGGCCGCGGGTCAGCCGCTATATAGGTTTCGGGGTGTAAGAGGGGTCCATGACCAAACCGGTCTTTCTTGACCCGTCGGGGAGACGGGGCCGCTGGACATTGTCGTCGGTGCTGATGCTGATGCTGCTGCTGTTCGGCGCGGCGGCGGTGTTCGCGGTGACGATCGTCGCCGTGCCGATCCCCGGCCCATTGCCGGTGCGGATGGAGCAGGCGAAGTTGCACGCCTTCGCCGAGCGGCTCGGCATCGTCCGCCACAAGGGGCTGAAGCGCTCTTATTACGGCAGCAACTGGCTGCCGCCGGCTCCGGCCCGAGGCGCGCATGACAGCCGCCCGCTCGTCTCCGCTTTCTACGTTCCCTGGGACGAGGCCAGCGGCGCCTCGCTGCGCCAGCATGTCGGCGAGCTCGACCAGGTG
>JAQGLF010000361.1 GCA_028293025.1 Alphaproteobacteria bacterium | reverse complement strand
AGCTCGACCTGAAAGTCGGCGAGCCGATCGCCATTGGAATCGAGCTCGATGATCGTGCCGCCGTCGAAGGTCGCGTAGCGGACCTGCCCCGCCTCGCCCGAGAACAGACCCGTGCCGATGAACTTGGCCGCGCTAAGCGCCGACAGGTCGATGTGGTCGCTGCCCTTGGCGAAGTCGGTGACGACGTCGCGGCCGATCCCTGCGGTGCTGTCCGAATTGGACTGGAACAGGAAGATGTCGCCGCCGGCACCGCCGATCAGTGTATCCTTGCCCCCGCCGCCAACCAGCGTGTCGTTCCCGCCGTTGCCGGTCAGCGTATCGTCGCCGGCGCCGGATTCGAGCCGGTTCGCAGCCTCGTTGCCGGTCAGCGTGTCGTTCCCGGCGCCGCTGCGCGCATTCTCGATCGTCACGCCGTCGGCGATGGTGAAGCCGCCGTAGAGACCCCAGGCATAGGACACCCAGCCGCCGCCGCCGTCTTCGTATTGGAGCGTGGCCGGCCGCAGGTCGATGTTTGCGTTCTGCGCGCCGTCATAGACGATCGTGTCGGTGCCGCCGGCGTCCCAGATCGCGGTGTAGGAATTGCCCGGGCCGTTAAAGTCCTTGATCGTGTAGGTGTCGTTGCCGGTCGCCGACTCCTCGTTGACGCCGTACTTGTCCTGGATGACCGCGATGTCGAGCGGGCTCAGAGAGGCGACCCAGCCATACTGATCGACCTGCGTGCCGGTGATTCCGCCCGAACGGGGCTGGCCGTAAGGCGAGGTCGCCCAACCGTCGTTGTAGGACATGACGGTGAAGACCTGCTGGCTCAAATCATAGTCGCCAAGGCCGCCGCCGATCCCGGCGGTGCCGCCGCCCGCCCCGCGCATGATGCTCGAATGTCCGCCATTGTCGTGCGGATGCGCCATGCCCATCCCATGGCCGAGTTCGTGCAGCAGCGTCGGGAAATAGAAGCCGCCGGGGCTTAGCCCTTCCTGCGTCCAGCGGGCGTCGCCAGCGTTGAATTCGGCCTGGCCCTCGTTGAGCTCGCCCGGCGGGCTCATGCGGCCGAGCAGCGAGGCGCCCGCGCCTGGCGTGCCGTTGTAGGTGATGAACTTGAAGTCCGCCTCGGCGCGGGTGTTGACCTCGACGAAGACGACGTCGGCCACCTGCTCATAGAGATGGAGTGCGTTCCAGAACGCCTGCTTCTCCCAGTCCGCCATTCCTTTGGCGATCATGTTCTCGGTCGAGCCGGGCTGGGTCGGGTCTTCGGACAGGAAGACATCGCCCGCCTTGGCGAAATAGACGGTGATGACGTTCTTGCCCTCGATCCCGTAGGGGTTCCAACCGGTGCCGGTGTAGGGATTGTCGGTGATCCTCGGGCCTTCCTGGCCGTCGGGATTGCGCGACGTGCGGGCGACCTGGGTGCCCCAGTCGATCGAGTGCAGCGGGCTGTCGATGTCGTAATAAGGAACGTAGTGGGGCTGATTGGTGACGTCCTGCACGAACAGTTCATAGTCGCCGACCGAATCGCCGGTCGTGCCGTTGGTACCGTCCTGGTCGTAGGCGCGGGCGTTGATGTAATAGGTGCCGCTCGCCTCCGGAGTGAAGGTCGCCAGCGCGTCCAGCCCCGACGGCGTGTTTGGACCGCCGCCGTCGGCCGAGGCCAGGAGATTGCCGGCGGAATCGTAGATTTCGATGAAGGCGTCGGAGAGCGGGACGCCGCTCGGTCCGCCGGTCACGAGATATTCGGCGATGTCGTAAGCGTGACCCGCCTGCAGCTCGACCGTGAAGAAATCCTGGTCGCCGATCGTGTTGATGGTTGAGACGACGTGCGCGCCGTCCACCGTGACGCTGTGGGTGGTGCTCATGGTGTCGGGGATGTCGTCCGGAGTGACGATCAGGACCGCCGGTGCCGTGACCGCCTTGGCGCCGACGCCGTCGGCCGGGAAGGCGTCATAGAATTTCGCGGTGGGCGATAAGGCGATGCTCGCGCCGGCGAGGATGCTATGCCCCGCAAATCCGTCGGTTCCGGCCTCCTGCACATAGGCTGCCGATCCGCTGTTCCTGAAATCGAGCCAGGGCGCGCTAGTCCACCTCATTCATTCCCTCCTGCAACGTTGGTGAGCCACTTGGCGACCGGCGTTGGCGGCGGCGAGCGCATCGCCCCAGCCGAAAGGCAGGTCGCATCGGTGGTTTGGCAGTCGCTGGCGGGTCCGCTGGAAAGGCTTTGAAAAGCAATCGAAGTCGCCCCTGTTGAAACCGGATCGCCGGCGCCAACAGCGGCAAAGGACCAACATTACAGTTTGTTCATGTCCGTTCAGGAATTAACGGCGTGGCGTTCGTGCGCGGCGGTAAGCTGAGGCAACGCCCGCATTCCGTTAACCCGGTTAAATCGCCAGGCCTGCGGCGCGGTGGCGACAGCGGCGCGCCGCGACCGGCGTTTGCCTCCTCGGCAACCCCGCTCTATCAGCCGCGGCTCGACAGACAGTTCCGAGTAAGAAGGTCCGATGACACTTATCATTTCCTCCTCGTTCGACGCCGGCAACATCCGCGTCGTCTCGCAGGGCGGCGACAGCGCCGACCTGGAGATCGTCAAGGACCATTTGTCCGACTTCTACCAATGGTTCTATTTCCGCGTCGCCGGCGCGGCGGGCCGCGAAATGACTCTGCGGATCACCAATTGCGCCGGCTCGGCCTATCCGCACGGCTGGCCCGACTACAAAGCCGTAATGTCGCTCGACCGCGAGGAATGGGTGCGGGTCAGCGACACCAGCTACGCCGACGGCGTGCTGACGATGAAGCTGACGCCGCCGCAGGACCTCGTCTGGATCGCCTATTTCGCGCCTTATTCGATGGAACGGCACCACGACCTCGTCACCCAGACCGCCGCCATCCCGGGCGTCGGTTATGCCTCGCTCGGCAAGAGCCTC
>JAQGLF010000329.1 GCA_028293025.1 Alphaproteobacteria bacterium | reverse complement strand
GCCAGGTCGCCTTCCACGCAATCTCGTAGAACAGGACCGGCAGCATCCGCAGCGGACGGAAGATGCCGATGAGGGCCATCACCCCCACCGCCGCGAGCATGCAATGGGCGACCCCGCTCATCAACGTCCACGGCAATTGATGGTGGACGATCCCCGGCCAGATCGTCGTGCCGAGGAACAGCAGGATCAGGAAATAGACGATCCTCAGCGCGTACAGGCGAAACAGCGAAATCTCGGTCATCGTGCATCCTCTCATGGAGCCGCGGGCGGGCCGGATTGCGGGCGACGGCCAGCTCCGGTGCGCAACGCCGCGGCGTGCCGGGCATCCATGCGGCACGCGGCGCGCGGCGAACATGGCTTTACGCATGAAAAGGATGATCGCAGGATGCAGCCATGGCCGGACCGACCGTCGCCGCGAGCGTGACCAGGAGAATGCTGGAGCTCGCCGTCGAGCGCGGCGCCGACCGCCCGGCCCTCCTCGACCGAGCGGAGATCGACCCGGCCGCTCTCGACGACGACGACAACCGCATCCCGCTGGCCGGCCATGTCGCCCTGCTGCGGGCGGCGAAGGAGTTATGCGGCGATCCCGCCTTCGCCCTCCATTACGGCGAGAGCGTCAACCTCGCCGAAGTCTCGGTCGTCGGCCTCATCGGCTATGCCTGCGAGATGATGATCGACGCCTTCGTCCAGCTCAGCCGCTATTCGCGGCTGATCATGGACCTGGACCTCGGGCCCCAGAACCGGTTCCAGCTGGTCGGGGACGACGCGGGGCTGTGGATCGTCGACGGCCGCCCCGATCCGAACGACATTCCCGAGCTGACCGAGACCGCGTTCGCGCAGATGGTGAGCGGCACACGCCGGTTCGGCGACACGCCCTTCGTGCTGGAGGTGCGGGTGACCCACGCCGATCCCGGCTATGCCGCCGAATATGAAAGGATCCTCGGCGCGCCCGTGACCTTCCGCAACAACCACAACGCGATGCGGATCGATCCGGCCTGGACGACCAAGCGGATCGCGCTGCAGCCGCGCTACGTCTTCGGCATCCTCACCCGCCATGCCGACGACATGCTCGGCCGGCTGCAGAGCCCGGCGACGATGCGCGGCCGCGTCGAGCGCCTCGTCATGCCGATCCTGCACACCGGAGAGACCGGCATGGAGAAGATCGCCGGCAAGCTGGGATGCAGCCGCGACACCCTCTACCGCCGGCTGAAGGCCGAGGGCGCGACGTTCGAAAGCATCGTCGACGCTTTGCGCCACCGGCTGGCGCTGGATTACCTGAGCGGCGGCAAGGTATCGGTGAACGAAACCGCCTATCTCGTCGGCTTCTCCGACCCCGCCGCCTTCTCGCGGGCGTTCAAGCGGTGGACGGGGCGGAGCCCGGGGGCGGTGCGGGGCGATGGTTGAGCAAGGATGGAAAGTTTCGAGGGTGAACTATTGGAAATGAGATTTCCGATTGCATCTCAGATGGGTGTTTAATCAGGCTTAAAGGTGCACGCGCAAGCGCCTAGCTCGCTCTTTAAAAGCCTCCTCGCCACCCTCAAGAATGTCGCACACGCTCGCCCTAATATCCTCATCCTCCAGACCACCGCACATATACGCAATCTCAGGAAGCTGACCGGGTCGGTGAGGACCGCATGTGGCCACGACAACCTGATCGGCATCGGCATTGACGATCAGGTTCGCATTATGGGTCACTATGATAATTTGTCGCCGCTGCTTAGCCGAGCGGAATCGCTCGACCAATTCTACGAAAATCGATTTCGGGTCCAAGTTCTCTTCCGGCTGGTCGATCAGCAAAGGCCGGTCATCGTCAATGTCGATAGCGAGATAGAGCAGGAGCAGCACGATTCCTCGGGTGCCCGGAGACAGCCGCTCGACGTCAGTACCGTCGTACTGGATGCCGTAAGCTATCTCGATGTGACTAGTGCCGTACAGCCAAGCCGAGATTTCGCCAGCCCATGGACGAACCTTCGCTGCGTCGCCCGGATCGTGCGTGTCGTAGGGACAGCACTCAACGATCGCGGCGTCGTAGCTATCACGAAAAGCTGCCAAGGCCCTTGATGCGTCTTCAGCGGTGCCCCCCGTCCAAGCTGGCAAGAGCACCTGCCTCGCGATTTCTGCCAGTGAGCCGCGGCGGAGTGTCGAGCCCTTACGAAGGTCCAACAGGTGCTCCCCGGCATTTGCCCACGCATCCACGTCCACTCGGCGCCGCACCTCGAATGACAGTTTACGAGCCGCGCCGGTTTCCGCCTCGATCCGCGCTCCCAAGGGCCTGTAGAGCGCCGTCAACTCGGACTGCTCGGCGATCAGCGCTTCGAACACCTTCGTGTAAGCTGCGCGACGTTCCTCCCGTATCTCTAGTAGCCGGACAGGCGCCTTCTCTGCAGCCTCAATCTGAAGGCTGAGGTTGGAAGCCCGTCCCTCGTCCGCGGCAATCTTGCTGTTGAGGCTGGTCAGCGCGCGCGAGAATTCCCGATCCACACCGATCAACGCTTCTAACCTGGCGGCTTCCGCCTGAAGCAGCGATATCGGTAAGGCGTCAAGTTTTACGCCTACTGGAAGAAGCGACTGTGCGGAGGGGGCTGAACCCAATGGCTCGGCGCCGAGCGGAGCGCCCGTTAGCGCGCGCAACGCTGTCGCCACATTCATCTGCTCCCCTGCGATCGCGCCATCCACATCGCCGCTGAACTGGGGCTGGAAGCGCAACCACATGTCGTCGGGCAACTGCGCCACCTGATTGCGTACCCGCATTTGACGCAGGGCATCCGGAAATCCACGGGACCTTGCGAGCGTCACCTCATTCGCCAGGTTTTGAAGAGCATTTCTGCGCCGTTCGAGCTGCTCTTGCTCAGAGCGGCGCGTCTGCAGCGCAGCGGCGACCACGGCATAACCGTTTAGCCGATCCTTACTTCCGCCGCTCTTACTGACGAGCAGGGTACGATCGGAATGGCCCTTGGCGATAAGATTTTGGGCCGTTACCAGTCGGTGCCGGAGGGGGACGACGCTGGCCTCCTTTTCGCGCTCTGAGACGAACTCGCTTGAAAGCTCCCGTAGCTCTTCCTCATAGTGGGTGCGCGAGAGGCGAGCGGTTTCCGCCTTGAGGTCTAGAAGCTGGTTGAAATCCGTCGCGCCGAGCCTTTCTTCCGTGGGGTGCGCTAGAAAGATGACGCGTTGAATCTCTTCCAGCAGCTCATCCGTCAGCCCTTCGGCCGAACAGAGCCGGTCCACGAACTGCTGCGACAGATAGCGAACTTGAGGCTCGCTAGCCTCATCCGAGCGATCGAGCGCGCTGACCTCGTTTTGGGTGTCGGTTTCATCTTCCCACAACAAGCGAGCCCGCGTGCTTTCCAGATGGTTTCGCGCACGATTGATGAATGACAACTTGTTTGCCTCAAGAGAGAAAGCATCCGCACCGACAGCAATAAAGTCGGCGAGAGCTGTCTTACCCGATCCCCGGGCGCCAATGATCCCAACCAAACCCGGATTAAGCGGGATTCTCGGATTGAGAAGGAATGGCGCATCAGCGATCTCCACCTCGGATATTATCTGAGAAGGATTGGGGCCAGGAGGCGCGGAAGTGCCGACGAACACCCTGATTTCGGGCTCTAGACATGCTTGGTGCAGCGTCTCAAACTTGAGATTACCCTTCAGCCAACAGCGACGGTCTTGATCGGGTGCCGCGACGCGATCTGGGCGATGGGCGTCGCTGCCGTGAAGGCACGGCTTTATCCCGTTATATTCTGATCGAAGCACTTCCTTTCCCAAGGCGCCCTTTCCCAGCCAGAATAGCCGGTCGGACGGCTTGCCAGAGAAGATGATATTTGCGGCGCTCTCGATCTCACGTCGTAACCGCGCGAGTGAAGCATCGCTTTGCAGTCCGGCTGTTCCATCATTGCTACTTGCGGCCACCGCGATGAGGATATTTTCCTGTGCCCATTTGCTTGAACGGATCGCTTCTCGCAGGTTGGCAAGATCCACCTTGAACTGGTTGGTGCCCACCTCCAGCGCTTGCTGATCGCTCGCTGCGGTCGAGTCATGGGCACGTCCGAGTCGCATGATATCCGCTGGAGTGCATCGGTAACGCTCACGAAGCGCTTCAAACTCAAGGTTGGACATGAAACTGTGCAGTCGAGCGACATGATCGTCGTCGGCGGGTGATACTAGCAAATGAATATTGACCGGAGATCCCCGGTCTGTTCCTATACCAAGTCGTAGTTCGATATTGGCGAAGATGAGATCTACTTCGGGTAGCCGACCAGCGTTCTTGTAGGCCCGCGCTTGTTCATAGGTTGCGGTGCTATAATAGTCAGTGATTCCTAATGCCCTCACCGGTGGTGTGGCTGCCTCGATCCGGCTCAGAAACTGTTCCCAGCCATCCTGAGTGGGATATTGATCCGCTAGAATCGTGCCCGGCGCGTGGATGTGCGGATCCCAACGATGCCATAACGAGCCGCGTGTAACCTTTTCCGCCATGACTCTGCGCTATCCCCATTTTGCGTACTATCTGCATGTAAGGCGGGATTGGCGCAATCTCAGGGTAGGTCTCCCGCGAAGACATAACCTCGGCTGTGCCGGTGATCGACCAGAACATCAACGTCTACATTCTGCGAGATTCGGTGGCCGAACTGAGCATCGCCGTCTAGTCAGCCGCCACGGGAACCAAACCGCCCTGAACACCCACGCTGGGTACGGTTGCTTCCGCCCTAGGCGAGGCTGTTCCACAGCCACTCCATCGGGCCGGTCTTGTGCCAGCGCGTCCAGAGTTGGACGCGCCGACTTCGAGCAGGTGACGATGTACTCTGGCCGTTGCTTATCCCCGCCCGCCGCCCCGCCCTAGCGATAAAGCAGCGACCAGCCCGGCGGGAGATAGTCCGTCGACATGTAATAATAGAATTGGCAGGTCTCGCCGCGATAGGTGGCGCCCTTGACGATGCCGAAGGCGATCGTGCCGTTGAAGACCGGCGCGCCGCTGTCGCCGTGCTTGCAGGTGGGGCCGGCGACGGTCACCCAGGTCGGCAGGCAATCGCCGCCGCACTGGTCCCCCGCCGGCGCGAAGTCGACCAGCTCGACCTCGGCGCAGCTATAGCCCGTGCTTTCGCCGCGATGGCAGACGAAGTCTCCGGCCCTGGTGCTGGTCCGGTTTCGCCAGCTGGTCACGGGGCGGACGGCGCTCCTGGCGCTGTCGGCATAGAAGAGGGGCTTCAAGGCCTCGTCGGCGACGTGGATCTGGACGTCCTGATAGCCCCATCCCCATTGGCCGACGAACTGCAATGGGATCTGGCGATGATCCGGTCCGACATAGGAAAGGCTGTCGGGGCAATGAGCGGCGGTGACGACGCCCGTCCGCACCCCATCGGTGACGACGAAGCCGGTCGTGCAGGCGCGGCCCTTCCCGTCGGTCGGATCCGGCCCGACGACGCGCGATCCGCCGAGGATGGAGAGGTTCGCATCGGGCCGGTCGAGGGCGCGGATCCGCACTTTCACGCCGGCCAGCGCGGCCAGCCTCGCCTCGAGGACGCCCGGCGCTTCGCGGCCGGCATCGCCGCCATAGGTCATGACGACGAGCTCGCCGGTCCGCGGATCGGCGCCGAGGGCCGGGGGATGCGCAAGGGCGGCCCTGATCTCCTTCTGGTGATCGGCGATCGCCTTGAGGATTGCGTCGCGGGTGGCGGGGGCGCCGGTGCGGAACGCGACCGGCACGCTCATGCCGCCGGCAACGACCGAAGTGTCCGCCACCGGCTCGGAGCCGGTGAGGAGCACGACGATGCGATAATCGGGGCGGTGCTCGATGAAGATGCCGGCCAGCCGGTCGCGGTACAGGCTCTGAAGGCGGTCGGTCGCGGCGACGCTTGCTTCCTGCGCCCGCAGTCGGCGCACGGCCTCATCGAGAGGCACCTCATATTGGCGGGCATATTCGGCCGCATCCTGCGCCAGGGCCTCGGCAGGACTCTGCACGATCTCGACCGGCGGGGGCGGCGCCGGCGGCGGGGCCGCCTTCGGGCTTGGGGTTTGCGCCGCGGCCGCCCTGGGCGCCGCTGCAAGGGTCATCGACAGGGCTGCGACCATCGACCCGATGAAGAACGCAGGCTTACTCAGATTCATCAACCGCTCCGCCGCCGCATTCGGATTCCACGAACGCACGCGATCCGATGCGGGCGAAATTGGGGCATCGCGGCTGAACGGCGCGAGAATGCCCTCAGGCAAGAGCTGCGCCGGGTAGCGAAACGGGCGGCGTGAACGCGCCGTTCGCCCTCAGCGTGACGCCGAAACCCGATGCCGCGTGCAGCAGCCCGCGCACCTGGCGGGCGCGCGGGTGAGCAGGCCCGATCTTGCGAGGTCGCCGGCGGCGCGGCCGGCCTGGCGCTTCGACAGGTCCAGATGATCGGCGATGCAGGCATCGCACAAGGCGCCCGGGGCGCGGCCCTGCACGAGGGCCCGAACGCGGTTTCGGATCGTCACGAGAGCGATTGTGGCCGAGGCGCGGGCGGATGGGAAGCCTGTAAATTCAATCGCTTCGCACGAATTCGCATCGCGCGCTTCGTCGGCGCCGGCGGAGGCGGACCGCGACCGGCTAGACGGCGTAGCTCTCGAGGAAGCCGCACCGCTCGCAACGCCACGTCGCGATCTCCTGCTGCTGCTCCTTCCGTTGCTTGATCCCGGTCCAGAAGCTCTTCTGCGGCGCGCCTTCCTGCCATTTGCTGACCGTGACGGCGCCGCCATGGCCGATGTCGAGGATGAAGCCCGTCGACATCCTGCCGTCGCATTTCGGGCAATTTGCCGGCCGGTTCATCATCGCGCCCTTCTCCTTACGGACGGCGCCGGCCAATCGACGCGGCCGGCATCTGCGAGAAGGTTCGTACCGCCGCCACTTTTCGCCCGCAATGGGTGGAAGCGGACTAAGAGTAACGGGTGCTCTTCTCTACTTCTTTGCAAAGCAGCGGATCCACGCCTTTCGGATGAAGTCAGGCAGCTCGCCTCGGGATTGGGTTTGGAGCAAACCGTCAAGAGCTGACGACTTGGCTTCTGGCTTGTCCCTCAGGATCGAACGATAGGCGTTGAGCGCTCCCTCCACACCTGCCAATTGCTGTGCATTCGGATCATTCGCCGTCTCCGGATGCTCAATCACGAGAGCGGCCATTGAGAACATATCCTGTAGGAGAATCTCACCGGCATACCGATAGTGGCTTTGAACCATGCCTCCCAAAGTATCGCAAACGGTCACGGCAACATCGGGAGCATTGGTGAGCCATCCCAACGCCCATTCGCGATCCGCCTTGAGGTCTGGTTTCAGCGGAGCTTGTTCGAGGTTCCGCGTGACTGAGACGAAGCGCTGGCGATCCTCAGGCGATGAACGCACGTCTGACGCGGACGCTGGCGTCAGTCCGCAGACCAAAGCCACGCCGAGCGCCAGCGCCCCGATCAAGCGGCGGGCGCACCGGAATTCAGTCCTGCTGCTCGACATTCGCACCTCCCGACGTTCGCCTACTGTGGCCGGCTTGGCGGACGGGCGCCAGGTCCGCAATGAAGCTTCGCAGCTCACCGCCCCGAACGGCCGCTTCCGAGCCGGGCCCCCCCGCTCCCCCGTCCGGTCATCGATCGGCGGATGGCCGGGCCGGGACGGCAAAGGCCTTGGCGACGAACTCGCCGCCAAGCCGCAGTCCGACGGGGTCGACGCTGTGGCCCAGCCCGTGCGAGACGTGCGTCGCGACCTCGATGCCCAGGCGTTCAAGCGCCTTCTGCGCGGCATGGAGCGCGGCCACCGGAATGACCGGGTCGGCCGAGCCGTGGACGAGCAGCACCGGCGGCCTGGTGATCGCCGCGTGCGACAGCTCCGGGACACCGGTCAGCATGCCCGAATAGCCGAGGATGGCGGCGACCTGCCGCGGGCGCCTCAACCCCACGTGGAGCGCCATCATCGTGCCCTGGCTGAAGCCGACCAAAGCGAGGTCCGCCTCGGTGAGCCCATATTGATCCAGCTTCCGCGCGATGAAGGCGTCGATCGCCGGCGCGGCGGCCGCGGCGCCCGCCGCCAGCACCTGCGGGGTGAAGGCCGACAGCCCCCACCATTGATAGCCGGCGCCCATGCCGCAACGCTGCGGAGCGTCCGGCGCCAGGAACAGCGCATCGGGCAATAAGGGGCGCCAGTGCGGTGCCAGCGAGATCAGATCGGCGCCGTTGGAGCCATAGCCGTGGAGGAGGAGCACGATCTGCCTGGGAGGGCCGCCGGACAGGGGTTGCAGGCTGGCGCCGTTGACGATCTTGGACAATTTCGGCTCGCTCGATGAGGCACGGGCTGGAGGAAACGCCACCGCGCCCGCCGCGTTGCAATGCCATCAGATGGCGTGCCGATCGGCCAGCGGCAATGGCCCGGCGATCGGGCTCAGGGGTCGGAGGTGAAGCGCTTCACCTTGACCGGAAGCTTCTTCCCCTTGGTGCGGCGCGAGGGGATCTGAACGGGGTTCTTCTTCTTCCACTGCGCCCATGTCATCGGGCCGTCCGGCGTGTCGATGATCTCGTCATCCAGCGACATACACTCTCCCTTGGGATGTCTCGCGACGTGAGTCTCCTTTAGCAGATCGAGAGCCAAAGCGCGCCGTTCGCGCCGTCGTCAGCGAGCCGCATGACGGGCAGCCCAGGCTCAGGCGCCACGCTTGCTCAACCTGAGCCGGGCCTGTCCCAAGCATCCACCGAAACAATGCCTGCCTCCGTCGGCAGGGCTCACCTCTCCTCGAAGGGGACCGGTAAACTAAAAAGAAAATAATTCTGCGCCACACTCACAACTCTTTGCGGGGAACAAAGTTCCGTATTAAACTGTATAAAATAATACTGTCGAGCCCTCGTACATATCCGCAAGAATAATCTTTAATAAGACGGCGGTCTTTTTCTATAATTTTAGTCATCTGTTAATCATTCAGGTCATAATGTGGTCCGTCTGGATTTGGCGCTTCACAATATCTCATCGAGATCGGCGCGAATTCCTGATTCGGCGAACCGCAAAACCGCGGCGATCGAAAGCGCGCCTACGTGCCCCCTCCGCTGCGACGGGCGTCACGCTCTCCCCCCGCGGCGACATCGAGGTGATCATGTTCAAACCCAGCCTGGCAACGATCGCGCTGTTGGCGGCCAGCCAATCGGCCCTTGCGCAGCAGGCGCCTCCGGGCGCCGGCGGTCAGCTTCAGCAAATCCCGCCCCCGCCGGCCCTCGACAGGCCGGCTCCGGACATCCGTATCGAACGGCCGGAGACGGTGCGCCCGCCCGAGGCCGCGGGTCCCGCGATCCGGGTGAACAGGCTCCACGTGAGCGGCAATATATCTTTCCCCGAAGCCACCCTTGTCGCGGCTTCCGGCGTGAGGCCGGGCAGCGACCTCAGCCTGTCCCAGCTTCGCGACGCCGCGGCGCGGATCGCCGCCTTCTACAATGCACGCGGCTATTTCCTGGCGCAGGCCTATGTGCCGGCCCAGGATATCGCCGGCGGAAACGTGACCATCGCCGTGGTCGAGGGCCGCCTCGGCAGGACCGAGATCCGCAACCGGACGAACCTGTCCGGCCGGGTGGCGCAGGGAATTCTTGGCGGCCTCAAGCCCGGCGATCCGGTGACGGCCGGACCGCTCGAGCGGCGCCTCCTGCTTCTGTCCGACATTCCCGGTGTGCGGGTCAAATCCACGCTCGCTCCGGGCGCCGAAATCGGGACGTCCGACCTGATCGTCGACATCGCTCCCGGCCCGCGCGTCAGCGGCAGCGTCGAGGCGGACAATGGCGGCAATCGCTTCACCGGCGCCTATCGGCTCGGCGGCACGATCTACCTCAACGATCCGGCCGGGATTGGCGACCAGGCGAGCCTGCGTCTGCTCGGCTCGACCGGTGGGCTCGCTTACGGCCGCGCCGCCTATCAGGCGCCCATCGGCAACGCGACCGTCGGCGCCGCCTTCACCCATTTGCGCTACGCCTTGGGCCACGAGTTCAGCATCCTCGATGCGGACGGCACCGCCGACATCTTCAGCCTGTTCGGCTCCTATCCCCTGGTGCGTTCGCGTCGGGTCAACTTCAACGCCGTGGCCGGGCTCGACGCCAGGCAGCTCAAGGACAGGATCGGCGCGGTCGGCAGCGAATCCGACAAGAATATCCGGGCGATGACGCTCGGCTTCAGCGGCGATTCCCGCGACGGCCTTTTGGGCGGCGGCTGGAACGCCTTCTCGGCCGGCTGGACGATCGGCAGGCTCGACATCGAGACTCCGGTCGAACGCGCGGCCGACGCGCTGACTGCCCGCAGCCAGGGCCATTACGGCAAGCTCCAGTTCAGCGCGGCGCGGCTGCAGACCCTGAGCGGGCCGCTCTCGCTCTACGCTTCGGTGCGCGGGCAGCTCGCCTTCGACAATCTCGACAGCTCGGAGAAGATGGAGCTCGGCGGCGCCTATGGGGTCCGCGCCTATCCCGAGGGCGAGGCCTATGGCGACCAGGGCTATGTCGCCACCGTCGAGGCGCGGCTGATGCTGAGCCAGTGGACCGGCACCCTGCCCGGCAGGCTCCAGCTGATCGGCTTCGTCGATGCCGGCGAGGTCCGCTTCGCCCACGATCCCTGGTTCGCCGGATCGAACCATGCGCGCCGCAGCGGCATCGGCGGCGGCCTGAGCTGGGCCGGCCCCGACGGCCTCGTCCTCAGGGCCAGCTACGCCGCCAGGCTCGGCCATGAGCGGGCGACCTCGGGCCCCGACAAGCCCGGCCGCTTCTGGTTCCAGATCACCAAATTGTTCTGACGCCGACCAACGAAAACCCGGCTCACGCCGCCCCCGACAGCAAGGACGTCACCATGACCAGCTTCCATCCCATGACTTCCGACGACGCGGCCGAAGGCCTTTCGCGCCGCAAGAGCGCCCTGTTCCGTTCGACCGCGCTCGTCCGCCTGGCGGGGCTCGCCATGCTCGGCCTCGCCGCGGCCTCGACGGCGCAGGCGCAGAGCCTCCCCACCGGCGGCACGGTCACGGCCGGCAGCGCCACCATCGCCGCCGGCGGGCAGAACGTCACCATCAACCAGACGAGCCAGCAGGCGGCGATCAACTGGCAGTCCTTCTCGATCGGCAAGGACAATCAGGTGGTCTTCGTCCAGCCCAATGCCAATTCGGTCGCCCTCAACCGGGTGCTCGGCCCCGATCCTTCGTTGATCCTCGGCAGTCTCCAGGCCTACGGCAAGGTCTTCCTGATCAACCCCAACGGCATCCTGTTCGGGCGGGGCGCGAACGTGAATGTCGGCGGCCTCGTCGCCTCGACCCTCGGCCTGTCCGACGCGGACTTCATGGCCGGC
>JAQGLF010000292.1 GCA_028293025.1 Alphaproteobacteria bacterium | reverse complement strand
TTGATGACGAGGTGCGGCGCAGGATCCTTCCTCGGGGATGAAGCAAGGTCGGTGTCCTGCGTCGCCTAGCCGGACTAGGCCGGCCTCGGCCGGCACGCGCGCGGCGTTCGACACGGAGCCGAAATCTTTCTGCGAAAGGCGGCGCGCGGCGACGAACCGCGATTTGCGGCCGACGAGCGGCGCGGCGGCGGGAAAGGAAGCGAGGCTGGTTCGTTGGTGCGGCGCAACGGAGACGAACGATGCGCAGCAATAGTGGCGGCGGCGAAAGCAGCAACAATCGCGGCAATCCGACCCTCGAGGAGCATGAACGCGTCCGCGGCCGCTCGGGCGAGGCCATTCAGGGCGAGAAGAAGGCCGCAACCGAGCCGGACCGGCAGAGCGCGCGGAAGCGGCAGTCGAGCTGAGCCCATGGCGAGCCGACCCTAAGCGACGACGCTTTTCACGCATTCGCCATGCCGGACTTGATCCGGCATCCACCTTTCCCTGCGGCATCGACCGGGAAGACGGACTCCGGATCAAGTCCCGGGGTGACGCGTGAGGCGGGTGCCTAATAAAGTCCGATCACGCCCTTCATCGCATCGAAGATCGCCTGTCCGATAGCCCATGCCCGCCTTGAACACATAAGGCATATGGTCGAGCGCGGCCGGGTCCCGCACCGGATCGCCGTCGACCAGGATCAAATCAGCCCTTTTGCCGATTTCGATCGAGCCGACGTCCCGATCGCGACCGAGAAAGCGAGCGCCGTTGAGGGTCGCGATCTTCACCGCCTGCGGCAGATCGAAGCCTTCCTCGACCAGCAGCTGCACCTGGCGCCGCGCCGACCAGCCGGGGATGACGCCGCCATAGCCGGTGGGATCGGTGCCGGCGAGAAGGGTGCCGCCCATCGCCGCGAAGCGCCGCTCCATCCGCATCAGCTTCGGCAGGAAGGCCGCCCAGATCGCCGCCTGGCGGCTGTGCGCGACCGCCGTCCAGCGGGTCTCATAGGATTGGCGCAGCTGCGGCGACAGCAGGTCGCGCGCGGCTTCGGGGGCCTCGGGCCGGCCGGGGGTGAAGGTTTCGAACACGGTCAGGGTCGAGGTCAAGGCGACGCGCCGGGCGATCAGGACCCGCATCAGCGCGCCGATCTCCGGCCCGTCCGGATCGAGCGCGGCGAGCGACGCGAAGGTCTCGGCCTGCGACGGGCATTGGTCCGGCCGTTTGGACTTCACGAAATCGGTGGCGACGGCGAAGCCGTGCTCGAGATTGTCGATGCCCATCGCCGAGGCCTCGCCATAGGTGACCGAGCAGAGATGGCCGGTGAGCTTCAGCCGGTGGCGGTGGGCGGCGTCGATCGCCGCCTTCAGCTCGGCGCGGGTGATGTAATTATAGGCCTTGAACGAGGTCGCGCCCGCCCGGCCCAGTAATCGACGGTCCGCGCCGCGTCGGCGGCGTCCTTCAGCCGCACCATCTTGGCGGTGAGCAGGCGCGGACCTTCGAGATAGGGGCCGGTGGCGTCGATGTCCGGCCCCGGCTGCGCGCCTTCCGCGATCGCGCGGGCGGTGTTGATGTCGAAGGCGCGAGGCTGCCGCCGGTCCGCATCGTCGTCGTGCCGCCGGCGAGATAGAGGCGCGAGAAGCTGTAGGGATATTCCTCATATTCCCCGCCTTTGGGCGAGGGATAGAACATGTGCTCGTGGACCATCACGAAGCCCGGCAGCAAAGTCTTGCCGCGCCCGTCGATCAGGGTGACGCCGGGCGGCGCCGTCAAATCGCCGATCGCCGCGATCCGGCCGCCGCGCACCAGCACCGACACGCCTCGCCGCGCCGCCGCGCCGGTACCGTCGACGAGCTCGACATGGTCGAAGAAGAGGTCCTGCCCGGGAAAGGCGACGAAGCCTGCATCCTGCGACGGCGGCGGCTGCGGCGCGGGCGGCTGCGGAGCGGGCGCCGCGGCGGCGAGGAGCAACGGCAGCGCGAACAGCTTGTTCATGGGAACCCCCTGCGACCAACCGGGGGCAAGTACCACTTTCGTCCGATTCTTCTACGGGCCGATTTCGTGGATGTGCTTGATCTCGCGGTGGCGCAGCTGGCCGCCGAAGCCGAGCGCCTGAGCGAGCTTGTCGTCCCAACCGTAGGGATCGGGCCGGAAGACGACATGGCCGCCGTCGAGATAGGCGCTGTGATAGAGTAGCCGGACCGGAATCTCCGTGGGCAGCTTGACGTTGGTCTCCTTGCCGGTCGCGAGCGCCTGCTCGAACTGCTGGCGCACCCCCTGCTGGTCCGCGATCATCCGGGCGAAGCCGAGGGCGTCCTGCACGCGGACGCAGCCGTGGCTCTGATGCCGGTCGGGGCTGGCGAACATCGGCTTGGCCGGCGTGTCGTGGAGATAGATGGCATAGGGATCGTCCATGTCGAACTTGACCATGCCGAGCGCGGAATCGGGCCCCGACGCCTGCACCAGCCGGCCGTTCTTGGTCGTGATATGCTCCTTGGCCATATAGGCCGCGCCCTTCGGCCTTACCTCCTCGGCGGCGATCTTGTCGGGGATCGTCCAGTCCGGATTTGCGACCAGCCGGAAGATCCTGGCGCCGAGCTCGGGAGTCTCCCAGTCGGGTTGGCCGACGACGACGCGCCGGCTGTTCGCCGCCTGCCCGTCGCGCCAATAGATGAGCGTCGCGGCGGCGGTGTTGACGTCGATCCGCGTCGCCGGCGGAGCGCGGTTCAGCCAGCGCCGCCGCTCGAGGTTGACGGCGAGGATCCGCGCCCGCTCGACCGCGCCGTTGCTCAACGCCTCGATCGTGTCGTTGCCGATGATGCCGTCGGGCTTGATGCCGTAGTCGAGCTGCACCCGCGCCACCTCGGACGCCATGTCCTTCGTATAGGTGGCGGCGTCGGCCGGCTTCGCTTTCGCACCGGACGCGGGCTGGGCGGGCACGGGCTGGGCGGTCGCGGCCTGGGCCGGCGCGAAGCCGTAACGGCGGAGCGCGGCGGCGATCGCCGGCACGCGCGGGTCGCGGTCGCCGGGCGCGATCTTGTCGCCATTGGGGATGGGCGCCGGCTGCGCGCCCGCCGACGCCTGGCGGTAGCGCAGGAAGGCGTCGGACAGGGCCTTGTATTCAGGGTCGGACGGGGCGAGGCCGGCGAGCCAGGCGCCGACATGCCCCCCGGCGGCCGCCTGCTGCAGGCCGGCGGCGAGATCGAGCTTCGGCCTCGTCGCCGTATAGGGATCGAACACCTTCTTCGGATCGACCACGCCGAAGGCGAGGGCATGGCCGTAATCGAGCGCCGCCTTGGTCATGGCGACCTCGCGCTCGGCCGCGCTGCCGGCCTTGCTCTCGTCGAGGAAGCTCTCGGTCTTCAGGCCGTGGCGCGGCGCGTCGGCGAGCGCCGCCTTCAGGTCCTTGGCGAGATCCTTCGTCCAGACGGCGGCCCAGCCGCGCGCCTCGTAGAAATGATGGACGTCGGAATCGGTGGCGGCAGCCTGGATATCCTGCGGCGCGATCTGCGGGAGCTCCTGGCTCGGCGCCGTTTTCTGCTGCTTGCCGCCGCCGCTGCCATTGTCGCAGCCCCCGGCGAGCAGCGCCGCCAGCGAAACGCACAATATCATCTTACGCATACAGAGGATTTCCCGTCCTGGATCAGGCGCATGAACGTTCCCCGCTTTGGTACGATCCCTGCGGAACGTCGAGCCGCATGAATGCGTCATCCCGGCGAAGGCCGGGATGACGAGAACGACGGCTCGCTCCTGCCCCCTTAACCGCCGCCGCCGTCCTGTCCCGCAGGGGGACAGCGGGAATTGGGGGGCAGCGGTGCGGTGCGGAATGTGCCTAAGCCAAGCTCGCGCCCTCTTTCATCCCGGGCGCAGAGGCTGGCAAAGTGGCGAGACGGATCCGATCGAGGAGACAGAGCGGGCAAGCCCCGCTCGCGGCGCGCGCCGGCGCCGGGCTCGTCCTGCTCTTCGCCAGCGCCTCCTGCGTGCCGGGGATCGCGGCCAACGCCCCGGCCGGGGCCGCTCTGGCCTCGGCGGCCCCCGTCGCGGCCCCAGCCCCCGCGCCGACCGAAACGCCGCCCGCGCCGCCGCCGATGGTGCTGCAGAACGTCACTCCGACCGACGCGGCCGCGATCAACGCCGCCATCCCGCTCGCGTCCGTCGACAATCCCCGCGCGCCGTCCCTGGTGTTCCGCGGCGCCGGCCCCGGCGACCAGCTCCGCTCGCTCGATTGCCTCGCCCAGGCGGTCTATTACGAGGCCCGTTCCGAGAGCGAGGACGGCCAGCGCGCGGTTGCCCAGGTGGTGCTGAACCGGGTCCGCCATCCCGCTTATCCGAGCAGCGTCTGTGGCGTCGTCTATCAAGGCCCGCAGCGGGCCGGTGGCGGCTGCCAGTTCACCTTCACCTGCGACGGCTCGCTCGCCAGCGGTCCGTCCGGCCCCGGCTGGGCGCAGGCCCGCCGCATCGCCGCCGACGCATTGTCGGGCATGGTCTACGCCCCCGTCGGCCACGCCACCCATTATCACACCCAGCAGGTCGTCCCGTCCTGGGCCTTCCGTCTCGCCAAGGTGGCGGTGATCGGCGCCCACAGCTTCTACCGGCTGGCCGGGGCCTGGGGCGAGCCCGGCGCCTTCCGCCAGGCCTATGCCCGCCGCGAGCCGGCGCCCGCCTTGCTGATGGCGACCCGCCTGCCCGCCTCGATCGGCCACGTCGCGCCTTCGCTGCCGGTCTTCGCCGGCACGTTCGGCGGACCTCAGCTGCCGGGCGGCGCGGCTTCGGCCCTGCCGGCCCCGCCGGTCAACGACCGCCTGCCGGTATCGCAGGTGCGCGACGAATATCGGACCTCGGGCCAGTGGCTCGGCGACGCGCCGGCGCCAAGCGCCGCTGCAATCCGCGGCTGAACGCCGCTTCGGCAGTTTCGCGTTTTTGAGAGAGGCTCAGCGCCTCCGCGCGGCGCTGCGCGCCCGGATCGGCCGAAACTCGGACTCCGGCTTCCAGTCCGGCCATGCGCGGCTGAAAGCGAGCTCGCGGCCGATCGCGTAAGCGAGCGCCACGTCCTGCGCGGCGCCGCGCAGGTCCCAGTCCGGCCGCCATTCGTCGCAGGTCTGGTGGTAGCAATGGGCGGTATAGTCGGCGACCCAGCGATCGCCCGCGGCGCGGCCGCCGCTCACCAGGTCCGGCCCGGCGCCGAGCGCCATCAGCAGCAGCACGGGCACCCCGCGCTTCGCCATCGGGAAATGGTCGGCGCGGTAGAAGAGGCCGCGTTCCGGATGCGAGTCGGAAGTCACGTATCGGCCTTGCGCCGCCGCCAGCCGCGCCATCCTGTCCTCGAGCGCGCTCTGGCCGCGGCCGATCAGGATGACGTCGCGCGACGGCCCAAGAGGCTCGAGCGTGTCGAGGGTGAGGTTCGCCGCCATCATCTCGGCCGGAACGAGCGGGTTGGCGGCGAAATATTCGGAGCCGAGCAGGCCGCGTTCCTCGGCGGTCCAGGCGGCGAAGAGCAGGGTGCGGTCCGGCCGCGGACCCGCCTTGAAGGCGCGGGCGATCTCCAGCACGCCGGCAATGCCGAGCCCGTCATCGGCCGCGCCGGGCCGGATCCGCCTGCCCCGGGCGTCCGGCGCGCCGAGGCCGTAAGCGTCCCAATGGGCGGAGAACATCAAAGTCTCGCCGGGCCGCTTCGCGCCACTGATCCTGGCCAGCACATTGTGGCTCTCGACCCGGCGGGTCGAGACTCCGAAATCCGCCGAGAAGCGGGCGCCGAGGTCGATCGGCCGGAAGCCAGGCGTGCGCGCCTGCCTTTTCACCGCTTCGAAATCCAGGCCGGCACGGCGGAACAGGTCCTCGGCCACCGGCCGCTGGATCCAGCCCTGGAGCAGCACCGGTTGCCGCGCGCCGGGGCCGAGCACGATATTGTAATTCTCGCCGCCCGGCGCCTGGACGGTGTTCCAGCCATAGCCGGCGCCCGCCGTTTCATGGACGATCAGCGCGCCGATCGCGCCGCGCCGCGCCGCTTCCTCATATTTATAGGTCCAGCGGCCATAATAGGTCATCGCCTGGCCGGCGAACTTGCCTGCGGCCGGATCGCCCGGCGCGGCCTCGAAATCGGGATCGTTGACCAGGAACAGGGCGATCTTGCCGTACAGGTCGACGCCCTTGAAATCGTCCCAGTTCCGCTCGGGCGCATTGACGCCGTAGCCGACGAACACGACCGGCGCGTCGGCGATCCGCGCCCGGTCCGTCTCGCGCACGGTGTTGAGATAGATGTCGTCGGGAAAGCGGAGCGGGATCGTCTGTCCGCCGGCTGCGAAGGAAGCGGTGCCGGCCTTGTCGAGCTGAGTCCGCACCAAAGGCACGGTCTGGAACCAGCTCCCGTTCGGCCCCGCCGGCTCCAGCCCCAGCATCCGGAACTGCTCCGCCAGATAGGCGATCGTCTTCGCCTCGCCCGGTGTGCCCGGGCCGCGGCCTTCGAAGGCGTCGGAGGCGAGCGTCTTCGCGATGAGCGACATGCGGTGCGGGTCGATCGGTGCCCATGAGCGAGGGTCGGTCGGCCTGACCGGCGCCGCCGCGGCCGAGAGGGCGAACGCCCCGGCAGCGAGGGAGAGCAGGGCGGTCGCTCGCTTCGCGCGGCGGCTCCCGGGGGGTGTTGCGCTGAAGGGCATGTTCGTCGCATCCTCAATGTTCCGCCGGCCTTCGGGTTTCACGAAGGCCGCTGCTCGATGGAGACCAGGATGGAAACCCGGATCGACGAAATCGCGAATGGAATCTACCGCCTTTCCACTTTCGTGCCGCAGGTGGCGGCGCCGGCCGGCTTCACCTTCAACCAGTTCCTGGTGATGGCGGACGAGCCCCTTCTCTATCATTGCGGCGCACGCGGCATGTTCCCGCTCGTCTCGGCGGCGGTGGCGCAGATCATACCGGTGGAGACGTTGCGCTGGATCAGCTTCGGCCATGTCGAATCCGACGAATGCGGCGCGATGAACCTCTGGCTCGCCGCCGCGCCTCAGGCGCAGATCGTCTTCAACCGCCTCGGCTGCGACGTCTCCCTGAACGACCTCGCCGACCGGCCGCCGCGCGCGCTGGCGGAGGATGAAATTCTCGACCTCGGGGGCAAGCACATCCGCGTCCTGCCGACGCCGCACGTGCCGCACGGCTGGGAGGCGCAGGCGGCCTATGAAGAGACCACCCGCACGCTCTTCTGCGGCGACCTCTTCACCCATATCGGCGATGGGGGACCGGTGACGGAGGAAGATATCGTCGAGGCCGCCATGGCGGCGGAGGATATGTTCGGCGCCACCGCTCTGGGTCCACAGACCGCGCCGACCTTGCGCCGGCTCGCGGAACTGGAGCCCGCGACGCTGGCGCTGATGCACGGCGCATCCTTCCGTGGCGACGGCGCGGCCGCGCTCCGTGCGCTTGCCGATCGCTACGAAGCACGGCTCCGCCTCGCCGCCTGAGCTGCCCTTGACAGGCATGCTTCCGCACCGGAGGCTCCGTGCTCCTTGAGAGGGGGCGACCATGAAGATTGTGGGACTTTCGCTACTGCTGCTCATCGGCGCCACGCCCGCGCTGGCGCAGGATCTGACCGGCAGCGAGATTGTGGTCACCGGCACACGTAAGGCGGCGGACAATTACGACGCCTCGATCCCGGCGATCGGCCTTCGGCGCGTCGCAGATTATGCGATCCAGGAGGTCAATGTCGTCGGCGACACCCGTGAGGCGCCACGGCGGCGCGACGAGATCTTTCAGATGATCCGCGGCGCAATCGCGCTCGCCGCGAAAAGCAGCGGCATCGAGCTCGCCACCGGCGAACTGGTCGTCGAACCTCTCACGCTCGATAATTATCGCAACCTGCCACTGCAGAGCGACGGCCGTCCCGACACCGACAGGACCAGCTTCATGGTCAAGACAAGGCTGGGCGCGAACGGCGACGCGAAGGCCGCGCTCGACCGGATCAGCGCCTTCATCAAGGCGGTGCCGACGGTGGGGCGGGCGGAGATGCGGCCCACCGGCGATCTCACCCTCTCGATCGTCGCGCCGGACCAGTATCGCGGCCGGATCGTCGACCTGGTCGCGGCCGACGCGCATGCCACGGCGGCGAAGCTGGGCCCCGATTATGCGGTCGAGGCGAAAGGGCTCGACCGGCCGGTCGAATGGTCGCGCGCCAGCCTCACCGAAGTGTTTCTGTACGTGCCGTACAGCTACACGATCGTGCCGCTCCGCCGCTGACCGCCCTCCGGCTCAGCGCGCAGGCGGGATCAGCGCGTCCAGAAGCGGCTTCACCCACTGGTCCTTCGTCACGTCGTAGACGACGAAGTCGCTGTCGAATTGCCAATAGGCCCAGGGAAAGCCGTTCCGCTCCGCCTCGCGCGCCACCGCGTTGGTGTAGGCGGCGCGAAGCTCGACCGGCGTGCCGCTCTTGTCATAGGCGCCGAACTCGCCGAGCAGCACCGGCCGTCCCGTCCGCTTCGACCAGGCGGCGACCTTCGCGAAATCGTGGGTGAGCCGCGCGCGGTCCGCCTCGCTGCCCCAGGTGATGCCGTGTACCGCCACCATGTTCGTCCACGACGCGCCCTGGTGGGTGAATTGGAACGGCTCGTAATAATGGAAGGTGACGAGGATGTTCCGGTCCGCCTCGGGCAGCTTCAGCGTCGGCAGCTGGTCGATGCTGTTCCACTGGGTCGGCCCGATCACCACCATGCGCGTCGGATTGGAGCGGCGGACGATCGCCAGCATGTCAACGAGCAGGGCGTTCCAGTGATCGGCGTCGAGCTTCGCGTGCGGCTCGTTCAGCAGCTCGAACATCACGGTCGGCGGCGCGGCCCGGTAACGCGGCGCCACCTGCTTCCAGAAATTAGCGAGCGCGATGCGGCATGTCTCCGGGTCATTGGAGCAGAGCTCGAAATCATGCTCGTCGACGATCACCGAAAGGCCGGCGGCGGTGGCGTTGTCGACCACCCAATCGAGCCGCTTGAGCCAGGTTTCGTCGAGCTCGCCGGTCGGCTTCATGTGGCGGAACGCCTGGAGGTTCACCCGAATGAAGTCGAAGCCGGCAGCGTGGATCGCCCCGAAATAGCTTTGCTTGAAACGGCCGCGGGACGCGTCGGTCCAGATCGGATCGTAGCCGAGCACGTTGACGCCGCGATGCAGCGAGGGCGCCTGGGCCGAGGCAGCGGTAGCGCTAACACCAACGAGAGCGGCCAGGAAAAAGGCGAAGAGTCGCAGCAGCTTCATGGGAACCTCCGGCTGAAGCTGCCTCAGGAACGCAGGTCCCCCCGCCTGTCAAGCCACGACCCCGAAAATGCGAAAGGCCGCCCCCGAAGGAGCGGCCTTTCCATTGTCCGCCGGCTTGCGGCTTTATCGTCAGGCGCGAGCCCCCGTGGAGGCTGCGCTCATCCGATCGGCCGCTTGCGGCATATGACAATGAGACATCAGGCCACCTCCTTTCAATTGTTGAACAATGAGCCGATTTGGAGTGCATCTCGGAAAATTCAAGGAGCGCCAGCGGCTTGGCATCCGCCTTCCCGCGGCCCGAGGAAGAACAGCTCCTCGACCGGAACGCCCAGTGCCTCCGCCATCCGCAGCGCCAGCTCCGTCGAGGGGATGAAGACCGCGTTCTCGACGCTGTTGACCGTGCGGCGGCTGACCGACACCGCGTCGGCGAGCTGGCCCTGGGTCAGGCCGAGGCGGGCGCGGTGCTGCTTGAGCCGGTTGCCGAGCCGCCGTCCGTCGGCGCTCACCCCTTCCCCTCCAGCAAGGCGAAGCGCAGCAGCGGCACGACCACCCCGGCCATCATCACGGCGCGCGCCGCTTCGGCGCCGGGAAAGGCGATGAACTGGCCGGCGGCGAACAAGGCCGTGGCCGCGATCAGCATTCCCCAGAAGCCGGCGACGAAGGCGGCGAGCCGGTTGTGCCGCGTCATCTCGTCTTCGAGCGCCGCGTGGCCCCGCGCCTTCTTCGCCCAGACGAAGACGCCGCCGAGCGCGGCGATGAAGACGAGGAAGCCGGCGAGGCTGGCGACCAGCAGAGCCGGCACCGGCACCGCCTTGCGCGCCAAAGCGAGCACCAGCGTGCAAAGCTGCCAGAGCAGGAACCCCAAGGCGGCGAGCACCAGCAACCACTGCCGCCGCCGCGCGAGCATCTCCGTTGATGACATGAGCGACTCTCCTTCTGGAGAGTGAGAAGTATGTTTCTCTTAATGAGAAGTCAACTTCTCTTTTACGCCCTTAGAAGTCGACCTTGTCGTAATGGGCCGGCGGGGCGATCACCTCCATCCGCTCCGCCAGCAAGGGGCGGAAGCTGGGGCGCGACTTCATCACCATGTACCAGTCGGCGGTCTGCTTGTGGCCGCGCCAGTCGAGGCCGCCGAGATAGTCGGCGACCGAGAGATGGGCGGCGGCGGCCAGATCGGCGAGGCTGAGGGCGGCGCCGGCCAGCCAGCGGCGATGGTCGAGCAGATAATCGATATAATCGAGATGGGCGTTGGCGGTCCGCATCGCCTCGCGCAGCACGCGGGTGTCGGGGGCGCCGCGATCGACCAGGCGCTTGCGCATCCTTTCTTCCGTCAACGGCGCCACCACCTGGTCGTACAGGCCTTCGTCGAACCATGCGACCAGCCGCCGCACCTCGGCGCGGTTCGGGGCGGTGCCCGGGATCATGGGCGCGCGGTCGACCGTCTCCTCGAAATATTCGCAGATCGCGTTCGAATCGATGAGGACGATGCCGCGCGATTCCTCGACCAGCACCGGCGTCTTGCCGGCCGGGTTGAGGTCGGCGAACTCGTCGCGCTGCTCCCACGGCGATTCGCGCACCAGCTCATGGGCGACGCCCTTCTCCGCCAGCATCAGCCGGACCTTGCGGGAAAACGGGCATAGCGGGAATTGATAGAGCTGCCACATGGCAGCGGCCTTAGAGCATTGCGTGAAAAGGTGGGAACCGGCTTTTCACAAAAAGCAATGCGGCAATGAATATCCGCGAAGGCCGCGCCGCCGCGTCCACTGACTTCGCGGGAGGCGCGGCCGGTCCGGCGTCAGGGCCGCCAGCCGGGCTCCTGCTCGCGCGGCGGCGGCGGCGGCGCATATTCGTAGCGGCGCGCGCGGGCGTCGCGGACGGCGGCGTCGATATCGCGCATCGCCTGCGCCAGGCTGCGCTGCAGCACCGGCGTCAGCGCCGCCGCCTCGCGCGCGGCCGCGCCGACGCCCGCAGAGGTCCCGGCGATCTCGTCATGCATGCGCGCGCGGGCATAAGGATCGCGGCGGGTGGCGAGGTGGCCGAGCGAGGTCGGGACCCCGCGACGGCGGGCGCCGGGGTCGATCGCATCGACCAAAGGGCCGAGATCGATGTCCATGATCGCGTCGGCGACCCGATCGACCCGGTCGCCCATCCGCTCCGCCGCGTCGGGCGGCGGCAGCCTGACCGGGCGCGGCTGGGCGACGGCGGGGGCGGCAAGGGCCAAAGCGAGAGCGGGAATGCTCGCGGCGAGGATCAGATGACGCAAGACGGGCCTCCTTCGATACGCAAGGGACACGGAAAAACGCACATGGTCGCGACTCGGTTGCCGGATAAACGCAGCCTGATGAGCAGCGGGTTAACGGTCAAGCGGCTGGACGCGCACATAAGTCGCCGTCGGACGGGACTTGCCTAGCGGGCCAGAAGCCAGGCCAGGGCCGCGCCGCCGACGACGATCCGGTACCAGGCGAAGGGGCCGAAGCCGCGGCGCGAGACGATGCCGATGAACCATTTGATCACCCCCAAGGCCACCACGAACGAGACGAGGAAGCCGAGCGCGATGCCGCCGCCGCCGACCGCGCCGAGATCGTGGCGGTTCTTGACCAGCTCGAGCGTGGTCGCGCCGAGCATGGTCGGAATGGCGAGGAAGAAGCTGAACTCGGCCGCCGTCCGCCGCTCGACGCCGAGCGCCAGCGCGCCCATGATCGTCGCGCCCGAGCGGCTGACGCCCGGGATCATCGCCAGGCACTGGATGAAGCCGATCGCCACCGCCTTGCCGAAGCCGATATCGGCGACGCCGCGCTCGTGCCCCAGCCGCGCCGTCCGCTCGATGACGAGGATGGCGAGGCCGCCGACGATCAAAGCGACCGAGACGATGGTGGGGCTGCCGAGCATCGCCTCGACCTGCTTATGGAGGGCGAGGCCGATCACCGCCGCGGGGAGGAAGGCGACGAGGATGTTGCGGACGAAGCGCCAGGATTCCGCCTCGCGCCGGGCGAGGCCCAGGATCACGGCCAGGAAGGTCCGCCAGAAGAACACCACCACCGCGAGGATCGCGCCGAGCTGGATGACGATGTTGAACACCTTCCAGTGATTCTCGTCATAGCCGAGCAGCGCCCCGGCGAGGATCAGATGGCCGGTCGAGGAGACCGGCAGGAATTCGGTGACGCCCTCGACGATGCCGAGCAGGATGATGGTGAGGATCGTGCCCATGTGGCTCCCGTCTTGTTCCCCGGCCGCGCGGGTGGATGAAGGTCAGTAAGGCGATTTGGCGGCGAAGCGCCCGTGGCGGCGATAGCTGGTCAGCCAGCCCTCCGCGACCGCGATCAAAGGCGTCTTGGGAATGCCGAACGCCTCCAGCCCTTTGGCGCCGGGCGAGACGATATTGTCGCGCCCAAGCATCAGCCATTGGTCGTAGGTGATCGGCGCGCCGGGCAGCCAGCCGATCAGCCGGGCGATCAGCTTCGAGACCGGATCGGGAATGTCGACGATCGGCCGGCCCCGCTCGGTCGCCTCGCAGACGAAGGCCATCAGCTCGTGCATCGTCATCACCTGCGGCCCGCCCAGCTCGTAGGTGCGGCCGCCATGGCGGCCCGGGTCGAAGGCGGCGGCGGCGACGGCGCGGGCGACGTCGAGCGCGTAGACCGGCTGCATCCGCATGTTCGGGCGGATTGCCGGCAGCACCGGCGCCAGCCGGGCGAGGCCGGCGAAGCGGTTGACGAAATTGTCCTCGCGCCCGAACACGAGCGAAGGCCGCGCGATCGTCGCGCCCGGAAAGGCGGCGCGCACCCTTTGCTCGCCTTCGCTCTTGGTGCGGCCGTAGCGGGAGGGGCTGTCCGGATCGGCGCCGATCGCCGAGACGTGGACGAGCGACGCGGCGCCCGCCGCCGCGGCGGCTTCGGCGACGTTCCCGGCGCCCTCGACATGGAGACCCTGGAAGTCGCCCCGGAGGATGCCGACGAGGTTTACCACCGCATCCGCGTCCCCGACCGCCGCGCGCACCTGGGCGGCGTTGCGGATGTCGGCGGCGACGATCTGGACCTGGCCGATTGCGGCGAGCGGCTTCAGGAAGAAGGCCGCGCCGGGGTCGCGCTGGGCGATGCGGACCCGCGCGCCGGTGCGGAACAGGGCCTGGGCGACGTAGCGGCCGAGGAAGCCGCCGCCGCCGAACAGGGTCACCAGGCGGTCCATCAACACGTCCCTCGGAAAGCCTCGAAGCTCCGCCGCCCATGCCCGCCCGCGACCGCGTTGACAAGCGCGGTGCGGCTGCCCGCGCAGCTTCGTTGACAGGGCCGCCGCGCATCCGCCAAGCCGCGCCGATGGTGCGGACGGCGGAGAGCGACCAGGCGCGGCTGGCGGCGGTGCAGCGGGCGATCGGCGCCGGCGACCTCGCGGCCGCCGCCGAGCTGGCCGAAGTGGCGCTGCGCGACGGCCTCACCCATCCGATGCTGCTCGGCGTGCTGGCGCAAAGGCGCGGGCAGGAGGGGCGGTTCGAGGACGCGCTGGCGCTGCTGCGGCGGCTCAAGGCGGCGATGCCCGGCAATGCCGCCGTGGTCAGCGCGATCGGCGTCTCGCTGATCCGGCTCGACCGGCTCGACGAGGCGGTGGCCGAATTTAGCGAAGCGCTGGCGATCGACCCGCGCTCGGCCGACGCGCTCGCGAACCGGGCCATGGCCCTGACCGCCTTGTCGCGGATCGGCGATGCCCGCCGCGACTTCGAGGCGGCGGCTGCGATCGATCCCGACCATCTGATCGCCGCCGACGGCTTGGCCGGACTGGCGCTGCGGCGCGGCGAAACGGCCGAGGCGCGCCGCCTCGCCGCCCGGGTGCTGGCGCGCCGGCCCGG
>JAQGLF010000278.1 GCA_028293025.1 Alphaproteobacteria bacterium | reverse complement strand
CCTCCTTATAGACCCGCCACCTGTCTCCCGGGCGGCCTCGTGCCGGACACCCGGTCGGGGAGTAGCTCAGCCTGGTAGAGCACTGTCTTCGGGAGGCAGGGGCCGGAGGTTCGAATCCTCTCTCCCCGACCATTTTCCTGCCAAGTCTTTGCAGCTCCGCAGCTCCGCAGCTCAGGACCCCGAACTTTCGGTCTAGCCCGTCGGCATGATCGGCCATCTTTCGATCTAGACCCTTCACCGATCGGGTCGCGCCATTATCGGCCGCGCCGCCGCCGCTACAGTCTGACCGACAGCATATCGGGAGGACGCGGGTCAGTGACGCCGAGAGCGGTTCTCGTCATCATCGCCGCCGGTCGCGACGACTGGCCGCTCCAGCCGCTGGTCGAGCAGCTGCGGACGGAAGCGTCGATCAGCCTGGCCAGCGACCGCGCGCTCTTGCTGGAGCAGGGGCTCAGGGTCATCGGCGACGCACCCGGGGTCTCGGTGGCGCTGTTGATCGGTGCCGAAGGGGAGCTCCGGCCAGCCGTCGAGGCCGTCCGGAAAAGGCGGCCGAACATTCATATCGTCGCGCTTGCCATCGAAACGGGGACCGCGACTTTGTCGCTGCGCGATACGATGGCGCAGGAGATCGTCGCGGTCGTATGCGCTCTCGCGGAGCGCGGCACCGGCGCGGCCGACGAGACCGGCGGCGACCTTCCTGCGGGACAGGTGCTGCGGTTTCGTACCCGCCCCGGCGAGCCCGCCACCGGGACGCATCCCAACCTTCCATCGACGATCGAAGCCGAAACCGCCGATGCGGCGCTCCTGAACGGCCTCGCAGCCGCGACCGCCTGGGCCGAGGCCGCGACCAGGGGCTTCATGGAGATATGGAGCGCGGGCGGCGAAACGCCGGGCTTCACTCTGACCGGCGATTCGATCGAGAAATGGCTTCTGCGCCTCGTCGGCCTGGCGGACGCTCCCAGGGAGCCCGCTGAGCGGCGCTTGCGGGAATTCCTTCGGATGCTCGACCATCCCTCGGTTGCGCACACACCGATCGTGCGGATCGCCGACATCCTCGATCGCGATCCGCTTGCACTCAAGCTGCTCCTGATCGTCCTCGCGCCGGAGCTGGACATCCGCTTCCACAGGCTGTTCGGCAGCCTCCACGACGATTACGGGCGGCGCCAGCCGTCGGCGGCGCTCGCCTTCGCTATTATCGCCGCGGCGACAGCCAAAGCCACTCCGGTGGACATCCGCGCGCAGGTCGCTTGTCTCGACCATTTGCGGCGCCTCCGCATCATCGAGGGCGTTGGAGCGACCATCGGCTGGGCGGAGGAGCCGCTGCGCATCAACCTCCAGGTCCTCGACTGGCTCCTGACCGGGGAGCCGAACCATTTGCTGTCGGCCGCGGACGTCGCCACCCTCACAGCCCACCCTCCAGCCGAGCGGGCTGCACTCATTTCGGGCGAGCGTCAGCGCAGCCTCAAGGTGGCGCTCGCCCGCGGCCTCGCCGCCTATGGCGGTCGAGCCGAGGTCGACGCGGTCGCGCTCACCGGCTCCGAACCCGGCTGGCTGGAGGCCGAGGCTTCGCTCTTCGCGGAACTGGAGATCAGGATCAGGGCTCCGCTCGACGCGATGACGCCCGATGCGATGGAGGACGCGCTGCGGGCGGTGATCCTCGCCGCAAGGCTCGGCGACCGTCAAATCGTGGTGGAGAGCGGGAGCGGATCCGGCGCCCTTTGCAGGTCGCTCGCGCCGTTGCTGCGCGACATGGACCAGCCGCCCTATATCGTGGCCGATGATGCGGCGGCATTGCTCGCCGAACTTCCGGAGCACAGAATCGCGGTGGTCGCATTGCCGCCGCCCAGCTTCGGCGACCGGCGCGCGGCCGTCGAAACCGCGATCGGGTCGGCGGCCGAGGCCGGCGGTGATTTGAGCGCGGTGATCGCGGACCGCTTCCGGCTGCCGCTCGACCGATTTGCGGAGGCTGTTGCCATGGCCCGGTCCGCCGCCGCCAATGCGCATCGTCCCGAGCCCTCGGCTGCGGACTGGATGGCGGGCTTCCGCGCCGCCGCCGGCGTGGGCATGCCCAACCTCGCCAGCCTGGTGGCCCCGCAGCCCCGACCGGGCTCGCAACCTTATGCCTGCCTCGACCGCGTCGTGCTGCCGACAGCGCAGAGGGAGGGGCTGGAGACCCTGGTCGAGCACGTCGCACAGGGACGTACGGTGCTGGAGGACTGGGGGTTCGGGCCGCTGCTCGATGCCCGCGGCGTCGCCGCGCTTTTCTCCGGCGAGAGCGGTACCGGCAAGACGCTGGCCGCCCACGCCGTCGCTTCCGAGCTCGACAGCGACCTCTACGTCGTCGACCTCGCCAAGGTCGTGTCCAAATATATCGGCGAGACCGAAAAGCAGCTGGACATCCTGTTCGACGGCGCCGCCCGCGCCGGCGCGGTGTTGCTCTTCGACGAAGCGGACGCGCTGTTCGGACGACGCAGCGAAGTCAAGGACGCGCACGACCGTTACGCCAATATGGAGGTCGCGCATCTGCTCCAGAGGATGGAGACCTTTACCGGCCTCGCGATCCTCACCACCAACCATCCCGAAAACGTCGATCCCGCCTTTGCCCGACGCCTGCGCTTCGAGGTCCAGTTTCCGAGACCGGATGCCGCCGCGCGATTACGCATCTGGGAGCGGTCGATCCCGGTCGGGCCGCATCGTGAGGAGCGCCTCGAGTTCGACTTCTACGCCCGTCGCTTCGACATCACGGGCGGCAGCATCCGCCAGATCGCCCTCCACGCCGCAGTGGCCGCCGCGCGCGCCGGCGGCAGGATCGGCAAGACCGAGGTCGAGCAGGCGATCCGCACCGAGCTCGTACGGCTCGGCAATTATGCCGACCTCGCCCAGCTCGAGCCGAGGGCAGCCTGATGCCGATCCAGGCCGTGACGCTCGCCATCCGCGACCTGCTCGTCGCGGCCCTGCACGATCAGGCCAACGTCCCCGCCAACGCCTTCGACGTCTATGTCGGCCCCCCGGACGCAGCCGCCAGCAACAGCGAGCTGGTCCTCTTCCTGTTGCGGATCACCCCCAATGCGGAATTGCGCAATGCCGAGCGCACCCATCGCCCCGCCAAGCTGATCGACCCGTTGCAGCGCTTCGATCTGGCCGTCCCGCTCGACCTCCATTATCTCGTCACCGGCGGCTCGCCCAAGAATGCGAACGCCAAGGAAGCGCTGACCCGCCTCGGCCATGCCATCCGGGCGGTCGAGACGGGCTCTCCGATCAGCGTGCCGAGCCTATATCAGGACGCGGTGTGGCTGTCGCTGGAGCCGATGACCAGCGAAGAGCTGTCGCGCATCTGGGGGCTGTTCCCGAGCTTCAACTGCCGCAGCTCGTTCATCTTTCGTGCTTCGCCGGTATGGATCGATCCGCGGGCGCCGGTCACGCCGGCCCCACCGGTTGTGCACGACCGCGCCCGCTCCACGCCGATACCGGCGGAGGCGTGACATGGCGACCGCCCTCCCGCCCCCTCCTTATAATGACGATATCGTCCGCAAGCTCCTGTTCGCGCTCGAGCTGGTCGATCCCCTCACCGGAATGCCCGTCACCCAGGGGCTCAAAGTGACGGCTGAAGGACACGGCCCGGCGTGGCGGGTGAACGGCAGCGCCTATATATGGCAGCTGACCGGGGAACCGGCGGCGCAGGACATCGTCTTCCACGCGGTTTCAACCGATGGCCGCTTCCGTCCGCTGACGGCGAAGATTCCGGTCCCCGCCAATGACGGCAAGACCAGCCCCACCCTGCTCGGCAAGCGGCTCAGGCTCGACCCGACCGGCCTCAATCTCCCGCCGCCGGGCCTGACCGCGGTCGGCGGCATGCTGGCGGACGACGCCGATCCGCCCGGCGGGGTCGCCGACGTCAAGGTCGCGATCCAGGTGCACGCCCTCGGGCCCGAGCCTTTCACCTCAGCCTATGAGGCGGTGAGCGACGCGAGGGGCGGGTTCATCGCCGCGGCTCCGGATCTCGACCAGGCGCAGCCGACCACCGCGCCGCCGACGGAGGCCGAGGGAGCGGTCGTCGGCTGGCTCAGAATCGGAGAAGGCGCGGACGCCCGATTCTCCGGGCCGCTCGCCCTGCGGCGCGGTCGCCTGCTGAGGCTGGCGGCGCCGCTCAAGCTGTCCACCCTGTCCCAAAGCTCGCCGGCATGAGCGGCGCGAGGAACAAGGCCAATCCACATTCGGGGAGAAAGGCTATGACCAACGACACCACGCCGCCGGCGGCGGAGAATCAGCCGGCCCAGACCGACAGTCCTGCCGGACCGCCCGCCGCTCCCGCGAGTCCCTCTCCTGCTCCGCCGCCTCCGTCTCCGGAGAGCATATTGCGCGAGATCAAGCTGGCCGCGGTCAGGGCGGAGTTGCTGAAGCCGGTCGGTGCGGCGACCGAAGACCTGTTCTCGATCGATCCCGCGAAGTACAAGGCCCGCGAGGCGATCAAATCCGCTTATGCAAAGGCCGCCGGCACCGCGGCAGCGCCGGGCAAGCTGCGGCTAGATTACAAAGCGGCCGACGCCCAGTTCCGGCTCACCGCCGAGGACATGGTGCCGCGCTTGGACGCCTGGATCGCGAAATACCTCGCTCCGGGACAGCCTGTTTACGCGTTGCTCGACGCGCGGCTGAAAGCAGGCGAGTCAGTGGACGAGCGCTCCGGGCCGGCGGAGCTGAAGCGGGACCGCGCCGCGGCGGCGACGCGCCAATGGGCATCGAGATTCGCCGACTGGTCGGCGCCCGACAAGGGCATCGAAATCCAGACGGTGGCGGAGATGCAGAAGCTCAACGGCAACATCAACAACCAGGTCGATCCGGACTACTCGATCTACCGATTCTGGTTCGAGATCGCCCCAAAGCACCTGGGCGCCGGTGACAAAAGCGTCGCCGCCGGAGAGCTGAAGAGCCTCGACAAGATCCGCGCCGCGCTCGCGCCGCATTTCCCGGCGCTGACGGGAGCGTTCGATTCCGGCGCCGATCGTCTCGACGGCCCGGTCTACCTTCTTGATCCCGGCGAGCTCGAGGCCAAGCGGGCGGCGATACGCCAGGCGTGGGAAGACGCCGCCAAGGCCCAGGCCGAGCCGGACGTCGATTATCAGATCGCGCCCGACGACACTGCCTCGCTCAAGACGCGGCGCGATCAGCTCGACAAGCAATATGACGCCTCCGTCCGGGCAGCGATGCCGCCCGCCGCCAACCCTTGATCCACCCCTTTTCACGGAGGCTGCTATGCCCGAATATCTCGCACCCGGCGTATTCATCGAAGAGATCGAACGCGGTCCGCACCCGATCGAGGGCGTGGCGACCAGCACAGCCGCCTTCCTGGGCGAGACCGAGCGGGGCCCGACCAAGCCGCGGCTCGTCACCAGCTTCAACGACTATCGGCGCCATTTCGGCGGCGCGTTCGGTGCCGACAAATATATGCCCTACGCATTGAGCGGCTTCTTCGAGAATGGCGGCCGGCGGGCGTATATCTGCCGCATCATCGGCAACAATGCGGCAGCCGCCGCGCTCGACATCGGCGGCGGCGTCACCATCGAGGCGGTGGGCCCGGGCGAATGGGGCAACCGCATCTATCTGAAGCTGTCGGCCGACAGCGCCACCCGCGACACGGCGCAGGAGCCGGCCTCCAAAGCCTTTCGTCTGCAGGTCGCCTATTGGGACAGCCTCGTCCCCGGCAGCATTCCTCCCGATCCCTTCGATCCGCTCCAGGCCCGCATTCTGCCCCGCCCAGCGATCGTCGAGGATTTCGACAACCTCAATTGGGCCGAGCCCGAGTCCCCGGATTATTGGATCAACCGCCTGGAAACCGCCTCGTCGCTGATCCGCCTGCAGGCGCCCGTGCCGACGCTGGCCGCGCGGCCGGCCTTCGCCGATCTCACGCCGCTGGCGGGCGGCACGCCCGGCGACGCGCTCTCCGTCGACGATTTCAAGGGAGAGAATCTCGACAGCAACCTGCGCACGGGCCTCTCGGCGCTCGACCTCGACGAATATCGCGAAGTGGCATTGGTCGCGGCCCCGGGCGTCCCCATCGCCGACGTCAACAAGCTGATGTACGAACATTGCGAGCGCCGGAAGTTCCGCTTCGCCGTGATCGACTCCGAAAGCGAGGTCAACGATGTCGGCCAGCTCGATCCGCGGTCGAACTGGGAGACCTCCTACGCCGCCTTCTATTTCCCTTGGGTCTATGCCGCCGATCTGCGCAGCGGCGCCCGCAAGCAGGTCCCGCCGAGCGGGCATGTGCTCGGCCTCTACGCGCGCACCGACAATGAACGCGGCGTCTGGAAGGCGCCGGCGAACGACGTTCTGCGCGGCGTCTTCGACCTCAAATATTATATCGACACGGCCCGGCAGGAGGTGCTGAACCCGCGCGGCGTCAACGTGATCCGTCAATTTCCGGGCAACGGCATCCGCGTCTGGGGCGCACGCACCCTGTCGACCAACGGCTTGTGGCGATACGTACCGGTCCGCCGGCTGTTCATCTTCCTCGAACGCTCGATCTATGAAGGCACCCAATGGGTGGTGTTCGAGCCGAACGACGAGCGGCTGTGGGCGCGCGTCGCCGACACCCTCCGCCTGTTCCTGCGCACTCAGTGGCGCGCCGGCGCGCTGATGGGGGCCACCGAGGATCAGGCTTTCACCATCGCCTGCGACCGCTCGACGATGACCCAGGACGACATCCTCAACGGCCGGCTGATCTGCGAGATCGGCATCGCGCCGGTGCGGCCGGCGGAGTTCGTAGTCTTCCGCATCTTCCAGAACACCGCCGAGGCGCAGCGCTGAGCGGCGCGGAAAGGAGAGTGAAATGGCACGCAATGACCCGCTCCGGAACTTCCGCTACCGGCTCGAGATCGATCAGGTCACCCAGGCGAACTTCAGCGAGGTGGCGATCGGCGAGACGGTGACCGACCCGGTCGAATATCGCGAGGGCACCGAGCCGTCCCACGTGCGCAAGCTCACCGGCCTCACCAAATATGGCAACATCACGCTCAAATGGGGGGTGACCAACTCCACCGAGCTCTACGACTGGCACAAGAAGATCGTCGCCGGCCAGGTCCAGAGCAATCGCAAGGCGGTCAAGATCATCGTCATGGACGAAGCCGGGGTCGACCAGGCGAGCTTCCTCGTCTCTGAAGCCTGGCCGACGAAATACGATCCCAGCGATCTCAACGGCAAAGGCAATGAGGTCTTCATAGAGGTGCTGGAGCTGGTCAACGAAGGCATCGAACGCACCAGATGACGAGGAGGCATGACGCCATGGACCGTATATCGACGGCCGCGTTCCGGACGGAAATAGACTTCGCCCTGCCGATGGGCTTCATCGACGAAGCGGGCGTCCGCCACCAGCGCGGCGTCATGCGGCTCGCCACCGCGGCGGACGAGATCCTGCCGTTGCGCGACCCGCGGGTTCAGGCGAACCCCGCTTACCTGACCGTGATCGTGCTGGCGCGCGTGATCGTCCGGCTGGGCAGCCTTCCCGCGATCGATACCCAAGCCGTCGAGGGTCTGTTCGCTGCCGATTTCGAATATCTGCGGCGGCTCTACGAGGAAGTGAACAGCGCCGACGTACCGGACGTCCTGATGGCGGCGCACACCGCGAACGGCGCCCTGGCGGGAGGCCCGTCCGTCCTGGGGGAAGCCTGATGGCCTACCCCGTGGCCCAATTGTACGGGGAGATGGCGTTCATCGCCGCCCATTTCCACTGGAGCAGCGAGACGCTGCTGACCATGGAGCATGGCGAGCGTCGGCGCTGGTGCCGCGAGATTTCGACGATGAACCGCGCGATCGACGGGACGCCCGACGATCCGTTCGCGGCGTTGTGAGGCGGCGGTGGGTCGCGTCGATCCTTATTCCGCCTTCCGGTTCGTGGTGGCGATCGACCAGATCCAGCATGGCGGATTCTCGAAGGTCCGCGGGCTGCAGCGGGAGACCAAGGTCGACAGCTTCCGCGAGGGCGGCGTGAACGATTTCGAGCACAAGCTCGTCACCCTGACAAGCTACCCGAACCTGGTTCTCGAACGCGGCCTTGTCGATCCGGCGCTGTGGGAATGGCACCAGGCGGTGGTCGAAGGGCGGGTGAAGCACCGGACCATCCTGGTGACGCTGCGCGACGAGAGCGGCAACGACGCCTTCGGCTGGATCGTCCAGGGCGCATTTCCGGTCAAATGGGGCGTGGCCGATTTCGATGCCGCCAGCGGGCAGATCGCCGTGGAGACGATCGAGTTCGCCCATCACGGGCTCCTGCGCCGGATGACGAGGAGCCGAGCGGCATGAAGCCGCACCCGCCTTTGGCTGTCATCCGCCCGCTGAGGCCGGCGATCGGCGGCGGCACGCACGGCCGCGGCCGGCGCGTCCCGCTGAGCCTGTGGTGGCGGCGCGCGGCGCGCCGTAACCGGCCCGCCGGCCCGCCGGTCATCCATATGTTCAGCTTCAAAACGGCGTTGGCGTTCAATATCCACCTCCATGCCGCGGGCCCGACCCCGACAATCGCCCGTTCCCGTCCCGGTCGGTTCTCTGCACCGCTTGGTCTCGCCGCTGTGCGCCCTCGACGGGACGAAGGAGTCGCCGCAGCGACCAGATCGCCGCCCCGGCCCGCAGCGCCGGGCGAGGGCGCAACGGCCCGTAGCGTGGCGCGGCGCGAGCGCCCGCCCACCGCGAAGGCGATGCCGCTCCCGCCGGCTGGACTCACCTTCCGGCCTGCGGCGGCGGCGGTGCCCCCACCTGCCGGACCCAACGCCCCGGACCGGCCCGTTTC
>JAQGLF010000275.1 GCA_028293025.1 Alphaproteobacteria bacterium | reverse complement strand
AGAGCTGGGCGAGGAAGGTGTTCACGAAGACGACGTCGCCGGTGGTGAATTCGCCCCGGCTCCAGCCCCAGACGGTATAGGCCATGGCGCCGGCCATCATCAGATTGGTGATGAAGGACTGGCCGATGTTGAGCCAGGCGAGCGACACTTCGTTCTTCACCGCGGCGTCGGCGAAGGCGCGCATCGCCTGGCCGTAGCGCCGCGCCTCACGGTCCTCGGCGGTGAAATATTTGACGGTCTCGTAATTGAGCAGCGAGTCGACGGCGCGGGCGATCGCCTGGTTGTCGACGTCGTTCATCCGCCGCTGGAGATGGGTGCGCCATTCGGTGACGAAGCGGGTGAAGGCGATATAGGCCACCACCAGCGCCACCGTCGCGGCGACGAGGCCGAGGCCGAACTTGACGCCGAAGATGATGCAGACGGCGGCGAGCTCGATGATCGTGGGCGCGATGTTGAAGAGCAGGAAATAGAGCATCATGTCGATGCTCTTGGTGCCGCGCTCGACGATCTTGGTGAGGGCGCCGGTCCGCCGCTCGAGATGGAAGCGCAGCGACAGCTCGTGGATGTGGCGGAAGACGGTTTCGGCGAGCCGCCGCGCTGCGTCCTGCCCGACGCGCTCGAAGATGGCGTTGCGGAAATTGTCGAACAGCACGCCAGCGAAGCGCGCACCGGCATAAGCGACGACCAGGGCGATGGCGAGCCCGGCCGCCGGCGTGACGCCGTGCGACATCCGGTCGATCGCGCCTTTATAGGCGAAGGGCATGACCAGGGTGGCGGCCTTGGCGGCGAAGACGAGCAGCACCGCCAGCACCACGCGCGCCCGGAGCGCGGGGGCGTGAGGGGGCCACAAATAGGGCAGGAAGCGCCGGAGCGTCGCCCAGCCTGCCTTGCGCGTGACGTCGGGGGTTTCGAGGAGCCGCATCGAGTCTCTAGGTAGGGTCCCGGCCGCTCCGCACCAAGGCTTGCGACGAGCCGAGCGGAACGGACGCCGAAACCAACGGTTTAGCCATCATGGGACCGGGCATCTTCCTGATCGCGATCTTCGGCTGCGGCGAAGGCAACACCGCCTGCCAGCCGGTGCGGACGCTGGAGACGCGCTATGAAAGCCGCGCCGCCTGCATGGCGGCGACCGAGGATGCGCTGACCCGCAATAGCGATGTCGATTATCCGGCCGTCGTCGCCCAATGCGTGGCGCCGCAGCAGGCCGCCTCCTTCCGGCTCGGCGCCGACGACGTGAGCCGGCCGGGACCGCCGCCGCGGCCGATCCTGCCGGCGCAAAGGGTGGCGATTCGGGACTGAGCCGCGGGTCCCTAGCCCGTCTCGGCGATGAAATCGCGGATCGCGCTGGTCACCAGCTCCGGTTCTTCCCAGGTCACGAAATGCCCGGCACTCGCCGAGGTGACGAGGCGGAGGTCGTCGACGAGGCCGTGCAGGCCCTCGAGCTGGACCGGCAGCAGAGCCTTGTCCTTCAGGCCCCAGACCACGAGCGTCGGCATGGCGAGATGCGGGAAGGGCGCGTGCGTCCAGAGCGGCGGCTTCGCCTCCTCCTCGCCAACCGTGGGCACGACGATCCGGGAAGCGCGGTACCAGTTGAGCATGGCGGTGAGCGCGCCCGGCTGGGACCAGTCGTCGAGATAGGCCCGTTTCTCCGCCTCCGGGATCGAATCGAGGTCGGCATGGGCGCCGAACGTCTTGGCGTAAAAGGTCTCGATCCCCATCGCCGCGATACCTGCCTCCATCGCCGGATTGCGGAAGAGGTTCATATATTGCGACGCAGCGCGCTGCGCCTCGTCCTCGATCAGGCTCTTCTGGAAGATGAGCGGATGGGGCGCGTTGACGATGACGAGCCGCTTCACCCGATAAGGATGGGTCAGCGCCGTCAGCCATGCCGCCGCGCCGCCCCAATCGTGGCCGACGAGGGTGAAATTGCCCAGCTCCAGCGCATCGGCGAGGGCGATGACGTCCTCGACGATCCGGTCGGTCTCGTAATTCTCGACGCCTTCGGGCTTGTCCGATCCGGCGAAGCCCCTCTGGTCCGGCGCCACGATTCGATGATCGGCCGAGAGATCGCGAAGCTGGTGCCGCCAGGTGCGGTGCGATTCGGGGAAGCCGTGGAGGAAGAGGATCGGCTCGCCATCCGCGGGGCCGCCGACCGCGACGTTCAGCGTCACGCCCGTCGAAAGCGGGATGTGGCGGGTCTCGATCCCGCTCACGGATAGCTCACCGTCAGCGGCTTCGCCTCGGGCAAGGGGATGAATTCGTCATGGTCGTCCGGGGGCAGAGCGAAGCGGCCGGCGCGCCAATCCTCCTTCGCCTGCTGGATCCGCTCGCGGCGCGAGGAGACGAAGTTCCACCAGACGTGGCGCGGTCCGTCGAGCGGCGCGCCGCCGCAGAGCATGACATGGGCGCCGGTAGCGGAGCGCAGGGTGGCGGCGATGCCGGGCCGGAGGACGTAGAGCGTGCCCGGCTCCAGCCTCAGGCCGTCCAGCTCCGCCTCGCCCTCCGCGACGTAGAGCGCCCGCTCGTCGGCCTCCGGATCGATCGGCATCGCGCCGCCGGGCGACAAAGCGATGTCGGCATAGATGGTCTCGCTGTGGCAGGTGACCGGCGAGGCCTGGCCCCACAAGGTGCCCATCACCACCCGCGCCTGCGCGCCGCCGCCTTCCGCCACCGGCAGCGCCTCGCGCGGGACGTGCTCGAAGGCGGGGTCGATCTCCTCCTTCGCCGAGGGAAGCGCCAGCCAGGTCTGGATGCCGGAAAGCTCCGGCCCAAGCGGCCGCAGTTCGGCCGGCGAGCGCTCGCTATGGGCGATGCCGCGCCCCGCCGTCATCAGATTCACCGCTCCCGGCTCGATCCGGGCGAAGGTACCGAGCGAATCGCGATGCTCGATCGCCCCGGCGAACAGATAGGTGACGGTGGCGAGGTTGATATGCGGGTGCGGCCGCACGTCGATGCCGTTGCCGGGCGCCAGATGGGCGGGGCCCATCTGGTCGAAGAAGATGAAGGGTCCCACGGTGGTCCGTTCCCGGTGCGGCAGCGTCCGGTGCACCTTGAACCCGCCGAGATCGTGGGTGGTGGGGAGCAGGGCCTGGAGGAAAGGGTCGTCGGTCATGGGTGGTCCTTACACCGCTCGGCTGCTCATCACTATCGATCGGATTGCCATCATCCGGCAATGCTTGCTTGACGCGGGCCAGCCGCGGGTGATGATCGGGCATGAACCGGATCATCCCCGCGCTGCTCGCCGCTCTCGTCGCCACTGCTCCCGTCGCTCCCGCCGGCGCCGCCGAGCGGACCTACCCCGTCACCGATTTCGACCGCATCCAGGTCGAGGGGCCGTTCGAGGTCACGCTCGCCACCGGCCTCTCTTCCAGGCTCCGGGCCAGCGGATCCGCCGATGCGCTCGAGCGGTTGAGCGTCGAGGTCGAGGGCCGCACGCTCCGCATCCGCGTCAACCGCTCCGCCTGGGGCGGCACGCCCGGCCAGGCGCCGGGACCGGTGCGGATCGAGGCGGCGACGCGCGATCTCGTTCGGGCGTCGGTGCTCGGCTCCGGCAGCCTTGCCGTCGACAGGGCGCGCGGGCTGCGGCTCGATTTGTCGATCGGCGGCAGCGGCCGCCTCATCGTCGGCGCGCTCGACGTCGATGAGCTGGTCGTCGGCCTCCTCGGCTCGGGGCGGATCGGCCTTGCCGGCCATGCCAAGCAGATGCGCGCGAGCATCCAGGGCAGCGGCGATCTCGACGGCGCATCGCTGAGGATTGAGGATATCCAGCTCTCCGCCGAGACCGCCGGCAACATCGCGATCGGCAGCGCCCGCTCGGCGAAGGTGACTGCCGCGGGCCTCGGCGACGTCGTCATCGGCGGCTCGCCCGCCTGCACCGTCGACAATAAGGGTTCCGGCCGCGTCCGCTGCGGCGCCTAGGCCCTTGGGATTTGGCGATCAAAATATTGCGAATGGGGCGCGATAGCCCATTGCCATATGTCGAGGTCCCGACATATGGCGCGCCATGCCCGATCCCGGTCATCTGGAGCAGCAGGCTCAAAAGTGCCGGAGACTGGCCGCTGCGGCGACCGACGAAAAGGTAGCCGCAACTCTCCGTCTGATGGCGGACGAATATGAGACGGAAGCCAGGCGGCTCAGAGACGCGGCACCCGGCACCGAGGAGCTGCCGCCGAACCCTGCTCCTGCTTCCCCGGCGTCCTAGGCTTCGCGCTTTCCTAACCCGCCCATCCAGCGGGCCTAGATCAGCAGCAGGGCCGAGAGCTTCGAGGCCAGCTGCGCCGGCAAATCGGCGAGGCCGGTCTCGTCCCCGGTGAGGTCGCGAGGCGCCTCCTCTTCCGACAGGTAGCGCCAGCCCTGATGGGCGCGGCGGGCGACGGGCTCGACGGGAACGAGCTCGGGGGAAAGGCGGATGATCGTGCGGCGATCCGACGCCCGCAGATCGAAGCCGAGGATGGTCTGCCGGGCAACCAGCCGATGCTTGATGATCCAGTAGACCGAGCCGCCGACCAGCTCGTCCGCGCGCTTCGGCCGGAACCGGGTGACGAGCGGCACCTGCCCGTCGGTGGCGCGAAGCGCCTGGCGCCGCCCCAGCGTCTCGCGGCTGGCGCATCCGAACGCGACCTTGCTGATGTTGAGGCTGGGCATGAATCGTTCAAATGTTGCCGTCGGGCGGTGAGATCAAGAGCCTGGCTCAGCCGTGGAGGCCCCAGAGGGTGGCGAGGCCGAGGAAGGAGAAGAAGCCCATCACGTCGGTCATCATCGTCACGAACACCGCCGACGAGACCGCCGGATCGATGTTGAGCTTCTCGAGCGTCACCGGGATGAGGATGCCGGAGAGGCCGGCGACGAGATTGTTGATCAGCATGGCGAGGGCGATGACCGTGCCCAGATCGGCGCGCCCGAAGACCAACCAGACTCCGAGGCCGATCAGCAGACCGAGGGCCAGGCCGTTGGACACGGCGATCCGGAATTCCCGGAAGATCATCCTTCGCGTGTTGGAGCTGGTCAGCTGATTGGTGGCGAGCGCGCGGACGGTGACCGCCATCGTCTGGGTGCCGGCATTGCCGCCCATGCCCGCGACGATCGGCATCAGCACCGCCAAAGCGACGAGGCGCGAGATCTCGCCCTGGAACAGTCCGACGACCGAGGCGGCGAGGATCGCGGTGCCGAGATTGACGACCAGCCAGGTGAGGCGGCGGCGGACCGTCTCCCAGATCGGCTCGTTGATGTCGCCTTCACCGGCGCCGGAGAGGAGGAGGACGTCCTCGCTCGCCTCCTCCTGGATGATGTGGACGATGTCGTCGACCGTGATCATGCCCACCAGGCGGCCCGAATGATCGACCACCGCCGCCGAAATCAGCGCGTATTTCTGGAAGCGAAGGGCAACTTCCTCCTGGTCCATGTCGATCGGGATCAGGGTCTGCTCGCGCTTCATCACGTCGGCGACGCGGACGCCGCGCCGCGCCCGCAGGACCCAGCTCAGCATGCAGGTGCCGATCGGATGATGCTGGGGATCGACGACGAATACTTCCCAGAAATCGGTGGTGAGATCGTCGCCGGCGCGCAGATAGTCGATCACCTGGCCGACCGTCCAATGTTCGGGCACCGCGATCAGGTCGCGCTGCATCAGCCGGCCGGCCGATTCCTCGGGATAGGCGAGCGCCTCCTCGATCGCGGCGCGGTCATCGGGGTCGAGAGCGCGCAGGACGGCGCGCTGCTCGTCCTCCTCCATGTCCTCGATGATGGCGACGGCGTCGTCCGTCTCCATCTCGCCGGCGATCTGGGCGACCTGGTGCGGGTCGAGCGCGTCGATCAGCTCCTCGCGGACATGCTCGTTCATCTCGGCGAGGACGTCGCCGTCGAGCTTGTCGGCGAGCGCGGCCGCGAGCGCCCGCCGGTCGTCGGAATCGATCAGCTCGAACAGATCGGCGATGTCGGCCGGATGGAGCGGCGCGACCAGCTCGTGGACGCCCTCGATGTCGCCGGCCTCGACCCTCTCGACGACGGCGCGGACGAATTCCGGACGCAGGCGATCATCCTCGTCCAGCCTCGTTTGGGGACCGGGCGCGGCGGCGGGCGCTTCGAGATTGCTTTCGCTCATCGCCCTCCACCTGTGCCGGAACCGGCGCTTTCCTAGGCCGGGGATTCTTCACTGTCGATATTGAAGCGGCGGGGGTGGCGCGGCGGCCGGACGAAGCCTAAGTCGCCATCCGAACGAATGATGGAGACCGCCTCATGGCCAACGCGCTCAACACCCTCGTCCTCAATCTCGACACGGGCGGCGACGTCGTCATCAAGCTGCGGCCCGACCTCGCGCCCGGCCATGTCGACCGCATCAGGGAGCTGGTCGAAGAGGGCTTTTACGACAATGTGGTCTTCCACCGCGTCATTCCCGGCTTCATGGCCCAGGGCGGCGACCCGACCGGCACCGGCCGCAGCGGCTCCGGCAAGCCCAATCTCAAGGCGGAATTCTCGAGCGCGCCTCACAGCCGCGGCGCGGTGTCGATGGCGCGTACCAACGATCCCAACAGCGCCAACAGCCAGTTCTTCATCTGCACCGACGATGCCCGCTTCCTCGACGGCCAATATACGATCTGGGGCGAAGTGACCGAGGGCATGGACCATGTCGACGCCCTCCCGCAGGGCGAGCCGCCGCGAAATCCCGGCAAGATCGTCAAAGCAAGCCTCAGGGCCTGAGGGTGACGGGGCAGCCGGTCACCCTCGTCACCGGCGCCTCGGCGGGCCTCGGCGCCGAATTCGCCCGTCAGTGCCGCGCCCGCGGCGACAGGCTCGCCCTCGTCGCCCGGCGCCGCGAGCGCCTGGACGCGCTGGCGGCGGAGCTCGGCGAGGCCCATGTTTTCGCCGTCGACCTGGCCGAGCCCGGCGCGCCGGCGCGCCTCATGGCCGAGGTCGAGGCGCTCGGCCTGAGCGTAGAAACCCTGATCAACAATGCCGGCTTCGGCCTCGCCGGCCGCTTCGCCGACCTGCCCGCCGAGCGCCAGACGGAGATGATCGAGCTCGACGTCCGCGCCTTGACGGAGCTCTGCCGCCTCGCCGTACCGGCGATGCTGCAGCGGCGCCGCGGCTTCATCCTCAACGTCGCCTCCACCGCCGCCTTCCAGGCAGGACCGATGATGGCGGTTTATTACGCGTCCAAGGCCTATGTCCTGTCGCTCACCGAAGCGCTCCACCAGGAAGCGAAGGGCAGCGGCGTCCACGTCACCGCCCTCTGCCCGGGCCCGATCGCCACCGAATTCTTCGAAGTGGCCGGCGCCGCGGACGGCCGCCTCGCCAAGCTGGGAGCGGATCCGGCGGACATCGCACGCGCCGGTCTCGCCGGCCTGGCGCGCAACCGCGCCATCGTCATCCCCGGCCTGATGAACAAGCTCACCGCCCAGTCGAACCGGCTGCTGCCGCGCGCGGCGATGCGGCGGATCGTGGCCGCGATCAAATCCTGAGCGTTCGGCTTGTCCAGGCGGGCAGGAGGTTCAGGGGGCGCTCGAATTCTCGAACAGCCAATCGTGGAAGAGCCGGACCGGCCGCCGCTTGAGCGCCGAGCGTCGGCAGGCGAACCAATAGCTGTAGGGGCTCTCCACCTTGATGTCGAAGAGCTGGACGAGCCGTTCGTCGGTCGAGCCCCTGAGATGGCTCTCCAGCATGAAGGCGACGCCCAGCCCCTGGGCGGCGGCGTCGAGGATCAGCTGGCCGGAATCGAAATGATCGACCGAGGCCGGCTGCAGGTCCGGCAATCCGACCGCATCGCGCCAGTAGGCGAAGGTCTCGGGCATGTCGCGGTGGAGGAAGATCGTCGCCAAAGCGAGCTCGGCCGGATCGCGGATCGCCCGCGGCCCGTCGCGCAGCTCGCGCGAGGCGATCGCGATCACTTTATTGTTGTCGATCCGCCGCGAATAGAGCGTGGGATCGACCTCCGCCGTGATCGCGATCGCCGCGTCGAGCCCCTCGTTCAGCCGCGCCAGCCGGTTGGCGCCGGTATCGATGTCGATATGAAGATCGGGGTGGCGCTCGCGAAGGGTCGGCAGCGCCGGCATCAGCCGCTGCGAGGCGAAGAGCGAAGGCACTGCGAGCCTCAGCCGCATCATCTCGGCATTGCCGCCCGCCCGCTCCATCGCCAGAGCGAGGGCGTCGACCGAAGGGCCGATCTCGGCGAGCAGCCGCTCCCCATCCGGGTTGAGATGGACTGCCTGATGCCGCCGCTCGAACAGGGGATGGCCGACGAACCGTTCCAGCGCCTGGATCCGGCGGGTCAAGGCCGGCGAGGAGAGGGCGAGGGCTTCCGCGGCCGCCTTGAGCGAGCCCAGACGGGCGACCTGGACGAAGGCCTCGATCCCGGTGAGTGGCGGCATCCGTCGCATCGGCGAGCGCCCTTCCTGTTTTGCCGCACCTGTGCTTTACGCCGTGACAATCCGCGGCAAGTCGGCGCGGGAGGTGCATGAAATGCACTCGTAACACATCTCTTCGCACTTGCACAATCCATGCTGCAGCGCGACAAAAGTCGAGCCTTTCAGGCATCCTCTCCAAACAAACTTTGGGCCGGTCCTTCGGGATCGGCCCTTTTTTTTGCCCTCTGAAATGCTCGTGCGGCTATGCCGCTCGGCGCCCGCCGACGGCCGGCATTCAATTGGCCTTCAGGGTTGAGAACCATCTTTCCAATCGAAGTGCAATAAATCCACGCGTGCCATTGTTTAACTTCAACGAGTCTGTCAGCTTCCGGGCTTCCGAGACTCAGTTGGAGGAAATGAAATGGCGAGCGGTCTTTCCCTGATTATTGAGGTTCGCGGAATTCCCGACATAAACACGGTGGCCGGACTGGTCGGTGGCGCCGCCGCCGCCACTCCCGGAAACCCGCTTCCCTTGCCCCCGACGGGGCCGCAAATCCTGCATTATGTATGGGGCGTCGATCTTACCGCGCTGATCCCGCCCAAGGTGGGCGACGCCACCTTGTTGCTCAGCACCGTCTATGATGAAGCGTTCGAACCTTATATTCGCGATCTCGTGCTGGCGAACCCGAAGCCGTTCAACGATGCGGCCGGCCTGATCGTCGGCCTGGAAGACCTCACGCCGGTGCAGAACAACTTGCCGGCCTTCATCGACTTCGTGCGCAAGAACGATCTCACCCACGGCGGCACGACACCCTTCTCGGAAGCCTATACCTGGTCGGTATCGCAGATCGTCGGCGCCCTGGGCAGCGGCTGGCAGCCGTCCGACGGCGGGGGCCAAGCCGGGGAAGGCGCAGTCGGCGACGGCAGCTAAGGCGGTGGTCAGCTCTCCCTGGCCTCTGGACAAAATCCAGGGCTTCCTGCTCCGCGGCTACAATATGAGCTTCGTTCGCCACATCGCCTTGTCGGTGGCGAGCGGGCAGGTGGCGGCGGCGCGGGCCGTGCTGGCCGCGATGGTGGCGCCGGGGGACGATGGCCCCAAGCTCACCACCGCCGAGCCCTGGGGCCCGGTGAAGCCGGTCTACGCCCTCAGCATCGGCTTCACCTTCGGCGGGCTGCAAAAGCTCGCCCCCGACCCGGATGCGCTGAAGGTCTTCCAGTCGGTCGCGGACTTCAAGCCCTTCGCGCTCGGTTCGGCGTCGCGGGCTTCCTATGTCGGCGACGTCGGCGCCAGCGCGCCGGAGAACTGGACCCTTGACGACGGCAAGTTCGACGTCATGATCTCGCTCTACGTCAACAGCGAAACCGCGCTTGGGCAGATGATGCAAATCCTCGTCACGGCGCTCGGCACGGCGTTCGACCCGCCGTCGGCCGATCGCATCTTCGATACCCAGACCCTCTACGACGGCCAGGTCTATTTCGGCTATGAGGACGGGATCGGGCAGCCGATCATCGACGGCTCGCCGTTCAGCAGCGAACCCGACGGCGGCCAGGATCTCGTCGATCCGGGCGCCTTCATGCTCGGCACCGCCACTTCGGCTTATTACAACCTGCCGCCGACGCAGCCGCCGGTGCTCGGGAAATATGGGTGCTTCGGCGCCTTCCGGGTGCTGCGCCAGCATGTCGAAGATTTCGAGGCGCAGGCGGAAGCGCTCGCCGCCAAATACCAGACGCGGCTCGGCATCACCGACAAGGCGATCGCGGTGAAGGCGATCAAGGCGCTGATCTGCGGCCGATGGCCCAACGGCACGCCGCTCAGCGTCTTCCCGATTCAGGGCGACAAGGAGCCTCAGCCTCTGCCGACGCAGAAGATCAACGATTTCACCTACACGCTCGCCGACGGCAGCATGGACAGGGGGACAATCTGCCCGGTCGGCTCCCATGCGAGGCGGGGGAACATGCGCCTCGCCGATCCCAACAATTCCAACCCTTCGTTCGCGGGGGCGCCTTCGAAGAACCACCGGATTCTGAGGCGCGCCATGCCGTACCAGCTTCCGTACCGGCCGAAAGCACGCGAGGACCCCGATACCGAGCGGGGCCTTTGCGGCTTCTTCCTGGGAACGAGCTTCCTCGAGCAGTTCGAGTTCGTCCAGGCGAACTGGATCGACCATTCCTTCTACACCGATCTTGCGGGTTATGCGGATCCGCTGGTCGGCACCGTCGATCCGGTCGCGCTCGGCACCCCTGCTACTCCCGGGGACTTTAAGACCTCCATCCGCCCGGTGGCGAGCTGCGTCACCACCAAGGCCAGCGCTTATCTGTTCTTCCCGGGGACCGACGGCATCGCCTGGATCGCCGCCGGCTGAACGGCCGCCCGCGGCCTTTTTTCGCATTCGAGGACCCGCCGGGCTCGACGGGCCGTTGTCGCTCCCTATCTGCCCCGCGGCCGGCTTCGCGCCGCGCGGCCCCGGTCCGGAGACGAAAATGGCCGACGAGGAAAGACAGCCGACGCGCCTGCAGGTGGCGACGATGCGCCCCGAGGATAGCGGCCGCGGCCTCGCCCGGCTGCCGCGGCGGGTGATGGAGCAGCTCGCTCTGGCCGAGGGCGACGTGGTCGAGATCGCGGGCAAGCGCGTCACTCCGGCGCGCGCGGTCGGGCCCTATCCGGAGGATGAGGGGCTCGACATCATCCGTCTCGACGGCCTCCAGCGCGCCAATGCCGAGATCGGCTCGGGCGACTTCGTCACCGTCCGCAAGGCCGAATCGAAGCCCGCCCAGCGCGTCGTCTTCGCCCCCGCCCAGAAGAATCTCCGCCTCCACGGTTCCGCCCAGGCGCTGAAGCGGAGCTTCGGTATGAAGCCGCTCACGGCCGGCGACATCGTCGCCACGACCGGGCAGCAGCAGGTCCAGCGCGGCGACATCCCGCCCGAGCTGCGGCAGATGCTCTACGCGCCGGCCTATGCGCTCCAGGAGATCCGCCTCACCGTCATCTCGACCGCGCCCAAGGGCATCGTCCATATCGACGCCAATACCGAGGTCGAGCTTCGCCCCGAATATACCGAGGCGACCGACACGCGGCGCGCGGACGTCACCTATGACGATCTCGGCGGCATCGGCACGACCATCGACCAGATCAGGGAGATGATCGAGCTTCCCTTGCGCTATCCGGAGATTTTCGAGCGGCTCGGCGTCGATCCGCCCAAGGGCGTCCTCCTCTACGGGCCGCCGGGCACCGGCAAGACGCGGCTCGCCCGGGCCGTCGCCAATGAGAGCGACGCCAATTTCTTCCATATCGCCGGCCCGGAGGTGATGGGCTCGGCTTATGGCGAGAGCGAGCGGCGATTGCGCGAGATCTTCGACGAGGCCGCCAAGGCCGCGCCCTCGATCGTCTTCATCGACGAGATCGATTCGATCGCGCCCAAGCGCGGCCAGGTCCAGGGCGAGACCGAGAAGCGCCTCGTCGCCCAGCTCCTCACCCTGCTCGACGGGCTCGAGCCGCGGCAGAATCTGATCGTCATCGCCGCCACCAACCGCCCGGAGGCGATCGACGAGGCGCTGCGCCGCCCCGGCCGCTTCGACCGCGAGATCGTCATCGGCGTGCCGGACGAGCGCGGCCGGCGCGAGATCCTCGGCATCCACACCCGCGGCATGCCGCTGGACGAGGGCGTCAACCTTGGCGAGCTGGCGCGGCGCACCTTCGGCTTCGTCGGCGCCGACCTCGCCGCCTTGACCCGCGAGGCGGCGATCGAGGCGGTCCGCGGGATCATGCCGCAGATCAACCTCGCCGAAGGGACGATCCCGCCCGAAGTGATCGAGAATCTCTCGGTCAAGGGCAGCGATTTCGAAGAGGCGCTGAAGCGCGTCCAGCCCTCTGCGATGCGAGAGGTGATGGTGCAGGCCCCCACGGTGGGCTGGGACGATGTCGGCGGCGTCGACGAGGCGCGCGAGCGCCTGCGCGAGGGCGTCGAGCTGCCGCTCCGCCATCCCGAGGCGTTCAAGCGCCTCGGCATCCGCCCGGCCAAGGGCTTCCTCCTCTACGGCCCGCCGGGCACCGGCAAGACCCTGCTCGCCAAGGCGACGGCGCGCGAGGCGGAGGCGAACTTCATCGCCACCAAATCCTCCGACCTCCTCTCCAAATGGTATGGCGAGAGCGAGCAGCAGATCGCCCGCCTCTTCGCCCGCGCCCGCCAGGTCGCGCCGACGGTGATCTTCATCGACGAGCTGGACAGCCTCGTCCCGGCTCGTGGCGGCGGCCTTGGCGAGCCGCAGGTGACGGAGCGGGTGGTCAACACCATCCTCTCCGAGATGGACGGGCTCGAGGAGCTCGGCTCGGTCGTCATCATCGGCGCCACCAACCGGCCCAATCTGGTCGATCCGGCCTTGCTCCGCCCCGGCCGCTTCGACGAATTGATCTACGTCGCGGTGCCGGATCGGGCCGGCCGCCGCCATATCCTCTCGATCCACACGGCGCGGATGCCGCTGGCTGAGGATGTCGATCTCGACGCGCTCGCCGCACGCACCGAACGCTTCACCGGCGCCGATCTCGAAGATCTGGTGCGGCGCGCCGGGCTGTTCGCCCTGCGCGGCTCGCTGGAGGCGAATCAGGTCACGATGGCCGAGTTCGAGCGCGCGCTCGACGAGACGCGGCCGTCGGTCACCGAAGAGACGGAGCGCGAATATGAGCAGATGCAGGCGCGCCTGAAGCAGGACGCGATGGGCGCCGGCGCGATCGGCTTCGTCTCCCCCGGCATGCTCACGCCGCGCGGCAGTCCGGGCTGAGCCCCCGCCAGCCCCAGGCGACCAGCCCCAGCATCAGCGCGGCGACCGCCGCGAACGGAAAGAGCATCCGGACCTCGTAAAGCGCCACGGCGGCGGCCGGGGCGGCGACATAAGCGACGCCGTTGACCGAGGTGACCATGCCGGCGACCGCATTCTGCTCGTCCTGGCCGACCGCAAGCGAGGCGCCGCTGGTGAAGCCCGGCCGGAACAGGCCGAAGCCGAGCGAGGCCAAAGCGAAGCCGAGAGTGATGCCGTAGGTGCCCGAAGCCAGGCCGGTGACCAGGGCGCCCGCCGCGGCCATCGCCGATCCCCAGAGGACGAGCTGGCGCGGCGTCAGGCCGAGAAAGGGGATCAGGCCCCATTGGGCGAGCAGGGTCGCGCCCGCGCCCGCCATCAGGACGATGGCGATCGACTGCTGCGCCGCCGACGGCGCCACGCCGGTGCGGTCGATGATCAGGAAGCCGACCACGCCGAGCAAGGCGGCATTGCCGTGGCCGCCGACGACGCCCGCAATATGCCAAGGTAGGATTCTCTTGTCCCGCCAGCGCAGGCGCGACTCCTGCGGGCCTGCCGAAGGCGCGCGGACAATGAGGCCGCCCATCGACGGATAATCGACGATCTCGCCCGTTGCCGCATGGCGCGGCGTGTCATCCGGCAGCCGCAACGCCAAGGCGGCGAGGACGGCACCGCCAATGGCGGCGAAGACGAAGAGCGGGCCGGCGAGCCCGAGCGGCGCGAAGATGAACAAGGGCGCGATGGCGGGGCCGACGATGGTGCCGAGGCCGAAGGAGGAAGCGAGGGCCGCGAGGGCGGCGGTGCGCTTCTCCCCCTCGGTACGCGCGGCGATATAGGCCTGGACGGCCGAAGGCGAGGCCGAGCCGAACAGGCCGTAGACGGTCCGCCCCAGGATGAAGATCGGGAACACGGCGGCGGCGGCGATGCGCCCGCCGAGGCCGAGCGCCAGCACCGTGCCGCAGACCAGCATCGAGGCGATGAAGCCGATCAGGCCGAGCCGCATCAAGGCGCGCCGGCCGCGATGGTCGGCGCGGCGCGCCCAATAGGGCGCCACCATCACCCAGGCGATCGCGGAGAGGCTGAACGCGGCGGCGACCCAGAGGTCGGCGACGTGGAGCTCGCGCCCGATCGCCGGCATCAGCGACTGCATCGCGGTATTGCCCGATGCGGCGACCAGCATCACCGCGAACAGCAAAGCGAAACGGTCGCGGGGGAGAGCGGCTTGGGCGGGCATCTTCATTTTCCGAAGGGCGGTGGCTCATTCAGGAGGTTGATCGGCTCGTCCCGCTTTGACCTAATTTGGTCGCGGCGGCGGCGCCGGCCTTGCCATTGCGGCGTTGTTTTGCCAACGCAATCAGCTGACCAGCTCTTCTTCGGGATCCGGCATGACTTTTTCAGGCGAACAGGCACAGAGGTCGCGCGCCTTTCAGCGCGGCACGTCGGGCGGTCCGCTCTGGCAATTCCTGAGGGGATTCCTGAAGCATCCGGTGATGGTGGGGTCGGTGATCCCCTCGTCGAAGGTGCTGATCGACCGCATGCTCGCACCGGTGGATTGGGCGAATTGCAAATTGTTCGTCGAATACGGCCCCGGAGTCGGCACCTTCACCCAGCATGTCCTGCGGCGCCTCGCCCCCGACGCGATCATGCTGACGATCGATACCAATCCCGACTTCACCGCCTATCTCGGCACCAAGATCCGCGATTCGCGCCTGCGCGCGGTGACCGGCTCGGCGGCCGACGTGCGCGAGATCATGGCGGATTTCGGCCAGACGCACGCGGACTTCATCCTTTCCGGCCTGCCCTTTTCGACGCTGCCGCCGGGAATCGGCCCCAGCATCGCCGAGGCCACCGCCGCGGCTCTGCGGCCCGGGGGCGCGTTCCTCGTCTATCAATTCTCGCCCAAGGTCCGGCAGTTCATCGCGCCCTATTTCGAGCGAATCGAGCGCGGCTTCGAATTCTTCAACATCCCCCCGGCGACCTTGTTCTGGGCCTGGAAGGACTGACGCGTCCCGGCTCAGGCGCGAAAGTTGAGGCGCCGCGAAATCCGATAGTCCGCCACCGCGACGATGAACCAGCCGATCGCCCATTTGAGGCGGTTGAAGAGGCTGCGCTGCCGCCGGTGCGCTTCGGCGGTGATGCGGGTGCTGCGCGCGACCTCGCCGTCGAAGAATTGCCGCATCGCCGAAGCGAAACCCGCATCCTCCACCCGCAGCATCATCTCGAGGTTGAGGAAGAGGCTTCGCATGTCGAAATTGGCCGAGCCGATATGGACGACGTCGTCGACCACCAGCAATTTGGTGTGGAGCTTGGTCGGTTCGTATTCGTAGACCTCGACCCCGCGCTTCAGCAGATAGGAATAAGTGAAGCGGGCGGCGGCGATCGTCGCCTGATTGTCCGACTTGCCGGCGGTGACGAGCCGGGTGCGGCCGCGGCGGGCGACGCGGGCCATCCGCCTCA
>JAQGLF010000142.1 GCA_028293025.1 Alphaproteobacteria bacterium | reverse complement strand
TCACTCCGCGTGAGCGCGCGGACCTCACCCTTCGATCCGCGAGAAATCGGCGACTTGGTGCACCGCATCCCGCATCCGCGCGAGCAGGTTCAACCGCGCCTCCCGCTTGGCGGGATCGGGATCGTTGACCGTCACCTTGTCGAAGAAAGCATCGACCGGCGCGCGCAGGCTCGCCAGCGCCGCCATCGCCCCCTCGAAATCCTCCGCCTCCACGGCGGCGCGAGCGCGCGGCTCGGCCGCATCGAGCGCGGCAATCAGCGCGGCTTCTTGCGGCAGCGGCGTGTAGGAGAGCGGCTTCTGGTCCGCACCCGCCCAGTTTTCCTTCTTCAGGATATTGGCCGCACGCTTGTAGCCGGCGAGGAGGTCGGCACCTTCCGGGGTCTCCACGAAGGTCTGAAGCGCGCGGACGCGTGCGAGTAGCCGGACAAGGTCACCTTCTCCCGCCATTGTGAAAACAGCCGAGATGATGTCGTGTCGGACGCCATAGTCCCTTTGCTGCACGGTCAGCCGCTCGCCGATGAAGGGAACTATTTCGAGTTGTTTCATGTCGGCGAAGGCGAAGGCTGCTCGTTCTAGTTCGTCCGGCGCTAACCGATCGGTCAGCACGTTTTCCAAGCTCGTGGCTGTGAACTCCGTGGGTCGCACGGAGGCGCTTGCCGCGAGCTCGAGAAAGCTCTGCATTCGGTTTTGGAGGGCCGTATCCGCATACCGGGCCGCCCCTACCAAACGCCTCCACCAGAAAATGGCATGCTGCATAAGAGCCTGCCCAAGCAAGTCAGGCATGCTCGTTCGGATGTTGTTGTCCAGGACCAGACTTATAATGCCCAAGGTGGCGCGGCGAAGCGCAAACGGGTCCTTGGACCCGGTTGGCCTTTCATTGATGCCGAAAAAGCCTGTCACCGTATCCAGCTTGTCCGCCAGGCTCACCGCCACCGTGACCGGCGCGGTCGGGACCTCGTCCCCCTGCCCCACCGGCTTGTAATGATCGCGGATGGCGTCGCTGACCGCTCGAGGATGACCCTGGCACAGAGCGAGATGGCCACCGATGACGCCTTGGAGCTCCGGAAATTCGCCGACGAGGCCGCTGACGAGATCCGCCTTGGAGAGGCGGGCGGCGGTCTCGACGAGACTGGCCAGCTCTTGGGCGCTCTCGCCCTTCGGCGGCTTCACGAAGCCTTCCTCGACCAGCCAGCGCGCCAGCTTCGCCACCCGCTCGACCTTGTCCGCCACCGTCCCTAGCTTCTCGTGGAAGACGATCTGCGAGAGCTTCTCCGCTTGCTTCTCGAGCGGAACCTTCAGGTCCTGTTCCCAGAAGAATTTGGCGTCCGACAGGCGGGCGGACAGCACACGTTCGTTGCCGGCGACGATCGCCGTTCCGCCGTCGGCCGCGTCGATATTGGCGGTGCAGACGAAGTTCGGCGCCAGCGCCCCATCGGCGTCCACACAGGCGAAATATTTCTGGTTGGTGCGCATGGTGAGCTGGATCACCTCGCGCGGCACGTCGAGGAAGGCGGAGTCGAAGCGGCCGAGGAGCGGGATCGGCCATTCGGTGAGACCGGCATTCTCGGCGAGCAGGCCCTCGTCCTCGACCAAAGTCAGGCCGGCCGCCTCGGCCGCGGCGCGGGCGCCGTCGGCGATGATCCGCGCCCGCTCGGCCGGATCGACGATGACGTGGCAGGCCTGCAGCTTCTCGACATAATCCATGGCGCTGCCGATGGTGATGATGCCGGGATGGTGGAAGCGGTGGCCGATCGTGGCGGCGCCGCTCCTCACTCCGGCGATCTCGAATTCCACGATCTCCTCGCCCAGCAAGGCGACGATGCCCTGCAGCGGGCGCACCCAGCGCAGGCTCTCGGTCGAGGCCGAGGCCTCGCCCCAGCGCATCGACTTGGGCCAGGGAAAGGCGCGCACGATGGCGGGAACCGCCTCGGCCAGCACGTCGGAGGTCGGCCGCCCGGGCCGGTCGGTGATTGCGAAGAGGATGCCGTCGCGCTCCTCCAGCTGGTCGCGGGTGAGGCCGGTCTTGCGCAGAAAGCCCTCGAGCGCCTGCGGCGGCGCCGACGCGCGCGGCCCCTTCACTTCCTCGCGCACCGGCTCGGTCGCTGCGGGGAGATTGCGGGCGATGAGGGCGAGGCGGCGGGGGGTAGCATAGGTTTCGACCGCTTCGGCGCGAAGGCCGGCTTTCCCCAGCTCCGCCTCGAACAGGCGAGCGAGGTCGGCCGAGGCCTTCGGCTGCATCCGCGCGGGGATTTCCTCGCTGAGGAGTTCGAGCAGGAAATCAGGCAATTTGTCCTCCCCGGTACGGGGAGGTGGCGCGCGTAGCGAGACGGAGGGGGGTCGGAGACCGGCACAGTCCCCCCTCCACCATGCTTCGCATGGTCCCCCTCCCCGTTCCGGGGAGGATTTCCAAGCCCATCACGCGGCCCACCCGTTCTTCTCCACCCATGCTTCGCACGCGCCCTTCGCGAGGTCGCGGACGCGGCCGATATAGGCCTGCCGTTCGGCGACCGAGATCACGCCGCGGGCCTGGAGGGTGTTGAAGATGTGGCTGGCCTTGATCGCCTGGTCATAGGCGGGGAGCGGCAGCTTGGCGTCGAGGCAGCGGCCGCATTCCTCGGCGGCGTCGCGGAACCAGCGGAACAGCGTCTCGGTATTCGCCACCTCGAAATTGTAGTGGCTGAACTCGCGCTCATTCTCGAGGAAGACGTCGCCATAGCTCACGCCCCCTTCGCCTTCTTTGGCATCGTTGAAGGCGAGGTCGAAGACATTGTCCTTGCCCTGGATGTACATGGCGAGCCGCTCCAGCCCGTAGGTGAGCTCGCCCGCCACCGGCTTGCAATCGTAGCCGCCGACCTGCTGGAAATAGGTGAACTGGGTCACCTCCATGCCGTCGCACCAGACTTCCCAGCCGAGGCCCCAGGCACCTAGGGTCGGCGATTCCCAATCGTCCTCGACGAAGCGGATGTCGTGCTTGAGGAAGTCGATGCCGATCGCCGAGAGGCTGCCGAGATAGAGCGCCTGGAGGTCGGCCGGGCTTGGCTTCAGGATCACCTGATATTGGTAATAATGGCCGAGCCGGTTCGGATTCTCGCCATAGCGGCCGTCGGTCGGGCGCCGGCACGGCTGGACATAGGCCGCCTTCCAGGGATTGGGTCCGAGCGCGCGCAGCGCGGTCGCGGGGTGGAAAGTGCCCGCCCCCATCTCCAGATCATAGGGCTGGAGGATGACGCAGCCCTGCCGGCTCCAGTAATCGTGGAGCGTCAGGATGAGGCGCTGGAAGCTCGGCGGCTGGTCGGCCAAGGGGCGGTCTTTCGCATTGCAACAAAAGGTTGGCGACGCTTTGGCGCATGGCGCCCGTGCGGACAAACCCCGGACGCGTCGGCATGGGCAGAAATGCGGCACTGCACCATCGGAGGAATGTCAGGCTTTCATGACAATATGTCAGCCTGCCTTGACAATGTCAGCGAATCGCGACATTTAGT
>JAQGLF010000380.1 GCA_028293025.1 Alphaproteobacteria bacterium | reverse complement strand
CGCATCCCGACGTCGTAGTAGACGGCCAGCGCGACGACCGGGCTGGTGCGGTCGGGGAGCAGCACAACGCGAAGGCCGTTCGCCAAGCTGGCCCGCTCGATCGCCTGGTTCACCGCGCCGACGCTAGTACGGTGCGCCGGTGACTGAGTTCCCGGGAACCATCGGCCGGACCGTGGCGGGATCGGAGCCGTACTGGCCGCCGCGACCTTGCGCTGCCGGCAAGCCGAACGTCGTCATCGTGCTGGCCGACGACCTGGGGTTCGCGGACCTCGGTTGCTACGGCTCCGAGATCGCGACGCCGCACCTGGACGCACTGGCGGCCCGCGGCCTGCGGTTCACCAACTTCCACGTGACGCCGATGTGCTCACCGACGCGGGCCGCGCTGCTGACCGGGCTGAACCCGCACGCGGCCGGGATCGGTCACGTGGCGCACTCCGACCCCGGTTTCCCTGGTTATGCGATGGAGCTGGCCACCGACGCTGCGACCTCGGCTGAGCTGCTGCGCGACGCCGGCTACGCGACCCTGATGGTGGGCAAGTGGCACCTGGCCAAGGACTCCGACTGCTCGGACGCGGGACCGCGTCACTCGTGGCCGTGCCAGCGCGGCTTCGACCGCTTCTACGGCTTCCTCGACGGGTTCACCAACCTGCACCACCCGCACCGGCTGGTTTCCGACAACACCGCGGTGAACGTCGACGAGTACCCCGACGGCTACTACCTGACCGACGACCTCACCGACCGGGCGATCGAGATGGTGCAGTCGGTCAAGGCCTCCGATCCCTCGAAGCCGTTCTTCCTCTACTTCGCGCACGGTGCGGTCCACGCGCCGCTGCACGCGAAGGAGGTCGACGTGCTGAAGTACCGCGACCGCTACCGCGCCGGGTGGGACGCGCTGCGGTCGGAGCGCTTCGCCCGCCAGCTGTCGCTCGGCATCCTGCCGCCGGAGACGGTGCTGCCGCCGCGCAACAGCGAGCGCGGCAACGACGTCGTTCCGTGGGACTCACTGCCGGTGGAGCAGCAGGAGCTGTTCGCGCGCTACATGGAGGTCTACGCCGGGATGGTCGACAGCATCGACCAGCAGTTCGGCCGGCTGATGGCGGCTCTCGATGCCCTCGGCGAGCTGGACAACACGATCGTGCTGTTCACCAGCGACAACGGCGCCTCCCGCGAAGGTGAGGCCTCCGGCACGACCGCCTACTACCAACACCTCCTCGGTACGACGGACCTGGACGCTGACCTCTCCCGGCTGGACGAGATCGGGGGGCCGACCACGACGCCCCACTACCCGCGCGGGTGGGCGATGGCGTCCGGGACGCCGTTCCGGCTCTACAAGATCAACACGCACGCGGGTGGGCACTCGGTGCCGATGGTGCTCGCTGGGCCGGGCATCGGTGAAGGCATGCGGCGGCAGTTCGCGCACGTGACCGATGTGCTGCCGACGCTGCTGGATCTGCTGGAGCTGGAGCGGCCGTCCTCACGCGGCGGCGTGGATCTGCAGCCGTTGGCGGGCGCGTCGTTCGTGCCGGCCATCGGTTCGGAGGACGCGGCGTCGACGCACCCCGAGCAGATCTACGAGATGGTCGGCCACCGCGGCTACTACCGGGACGGGTGGGAGGCGGTCACGCTGCACCAGCCGCTGACGCCCATCACCGACGCCGAGTGGGAGCTCTACGACCTGCACAGCGACCCGACCGAGGTGACCAACCTCGCCTCAGAGCGGCCTGAGCTGGTGGCCGAGCTTGCGGCGGCGTGGGAGAAGGCTGCTGTCGAGGGCCAGGTGTACCCGCTCGACGAGGGCAGCGGCGTGAAGTTCATCGTCCGACCGCCGCGGTCCGACGTGTTCAGCGAGCCGGTCACAATCCTGCCGGGGACGCCCACGCTGGAGCGGTGGCGGTCGCAGCAGCTGGTGGCCAACCGGTCCTTCGTGATCACGGTGCAGCTGTCGTCGCCCGGCACCGGCACGTTGGTGGCTCACGGGGACCAGGGCGGCGGCTACGCGCTGTTCCTCGAGGACGGCGAGCTGCGGTTCGCCCACAACGACGGCCGCGGCCGGACCCGGGTGATAGGCGGGACCCTTTCTGCTCCCTCGGTCGTGGAGGCCCGCTTCACCGCACCCGGCGGCGGCACCTGGTCGGTGACGCTCCTGGCGGACGGTGCCGAGGTGGCCTCGGGAGAGGGCTTCGCGCTCCTTTTCCCGATGGCCCCGTTCCAGGGGATCGACGTCGGCCTCGACTCGAAGTCCCCTGTCGTCTGGGGACGCGGCTCGTTCCCCTTCACGGGTGCGATCTCCTCGGTGACCTACACCCCCGGGGAGCCGGCACCTGACTCGCCCGCGATGCTCGTCGACATCCTCCGCGACATGGGCAAGCGCTTCGAGTAGCCGAGCCGTCGGCTCCTGACCGCAAGAGCTACCTGTGGACGAGATCCCTTGATCCACAGGCGATCTCGCCCGTCCGGTTTGTCGTACCTCTCCTCTAAGTTGGGTCCATGACCACGACCGACTGGGCGACCCGCGAAGCGCCGAGGGCGATGACGCCCGAGCGCCTCGCTGCGCTGGTCGACCGTGAGGTGGAGCGGTCGGAGTCGATGCTTTTCACCCTGACTCCGCGCGAGGAGCTGGATGCGATCGGCAGGTCGCAGCAGCTCGCCGACCAGGCCTATGCCCTGCAGATCCGCACCATCGCGGCTGCGCACTCCCGCTCTACCCGGCAGGACCGGGAGTTCGCTTCCGACGAGCTCGCCTTGGCGCTCGGCGTGGGGATGGGCACGGCTCATCGCCTCCTGCACGAGGCTCTCTCACTGGCCTCCCTGCCAGGGATGGTCGAGGCCATCGAAGCCGGCTGGCTCACCCAGCACCATGTGCGGGCCGTCCTGCGCGAGCTCGATGAGGTCGACCAGCTGACGGTCGAGCAGCGTGCAGCGATTGGCACGATCGTGCTCGCTCGGCTGACGAACCAGACGCCACACGAGCTGCGGAAGCTGACTCGCCGGTTGATCCTGCTCATCGACCTCGACGCAGCCCGGGCGCGTGAGGACGGTGGGACCAAGAAGCGGGGGGTGGCGATCTGGGCAGGGGTCGACGGTCAGGGCGCGTGTCAGGGAACTGGTCCCCTGCTGCAGATCGAGGCCATCCGGGCATCGCTGGCGACCTGGTTGCGGGAGCACCCCAAGGCCCCGGACGACACCCGGACAGAGAGCGAGCGCGAGTTCGACCTGTTCGCCTCCCTTCTCACCGGCGGGATGGAAGCCGGGTCGTGGCAGGCGCAGATCGTGGTGCCGTTCTCCACCGCGGCCGGCGGCGAGCTTGAGCTCGCGGAGGTCCCCGGGCTGGGACCGGTCCTGCCCTCG
>JAQGLF010000222.1 GCA_028293025.1 Alphaproteobacteria bacterium | reverse complement strand
GCGACGTCTCGACCAGCGGCTTCATGGCCGAATGCCCGGCGCCGGTCCGCATCGGCAGCCACGTCTCGCTCGAGATCCCCGGAATCGGCCCCGTCCGCGCCCAGGTCCGCTGGCAGCTCGGCGGCCGCATGGGCGGCATGTTCCTCGACCCGATCAGCCTGTCGCGCTGCGAATGGACGGCGACGCCCGTCGACCCCGCTCAGGAAAAAGCGCTCGCCTGATCGCGCCCGTTTCCGCGCTCAGATCCAATAATCGATCGTTCCCGGCGTCTCGGACTTGAACGGCGCCGCGACGGCCGCGAGTCCGGCGGTCGCGGGCACCGACCCGACCGGCACCTGATCGCTCCGCGCCAGCTGGTTTCCCGTCTTCGCCGTCAAGGCCGCCAACAGCGGCGTGCGCGGCACTTCCGTGCCCTTGAGCGGGTTGCCATAGGCGCCGGGATCGGTGGAGCACATGGCGACGCAGCCCGCCTTCATCGCCTTGACCACGTCCATCGGCGTCGCATTGGTGCTGCCGTGATGGCCCACCTTGTAGAAATCGAGATTGCCGAGGACCTGCCTGCTCCGGTCGGTGAGATCGGTATGGCCCGGCGTGCCGATGGCGCCGCCGAAAAGGAAGTTCGCCCAATTTCCCCATTGCGCGTCGCCGCTGAACAGCAGGGTCTTGTCCCGGAAGGTGAAGAGCACGACGACGCTCTGGTTGTTGAGCGCATTGTCGGCCTTCTGCGCCGCCGCCGCCAGCGCGTCCGGCTGGCTCGCGATGACGCGGTTTTCGATCTCCTGCGGCGTGAAGATCGGCTGATCGTCCTTTGGCCAGGGGAATGAGCGGACGGCATAAGCCGGGGAGAAAAGCTCGGCCGGTCCGTCGTCATTGGCGGCGCCGGAAGTCAGATATTGGTGCGCCGCATTGTCCATCTGCGCCACCAGGTTGAGGTCGCGCGGCGGCCCCAATATGTCGGCCTCGAGCCCGGCAGCCGCAAGCGAGGCGGGCAGGGTCGGGGTGTCGCCGGCGGCGTAATAATCGACCGGCGTCGGGCCGCCCTCGGCGGTCTTGAAGCCGTGCAGCATGACGAGGGCGCCGGCATTGCCGCCGCCTTTGGAAACGCCCAACGCATTGCCCGCCATCCGCAAATATTCGTCGTCTCCGGGCGCGGCGCGCAGCGCGAGCGCGGCCTGCAGATGCGCCGCCGTCGCGGCGATGCCGGCCTGGATCTTGAGCGCCTGCTTGTCCTTCGGGTCCTCGAACCAGGACATCCACACCCGCTCGACCGCGAAGGTCTGGAAGACGTCGCTCGCGGAGGCGAAGCCGGAAATATGGTCGGCATGGCGATGGGTCATGATGACCAGAGCCAGCTTCCCCCCGGTATCGGCCTTCATCTGCTCCACCGCGCCGCCGATGACGCCGAGATCGTGGGCATGGACGCCGCAATCGACGAGGATATGGGCCATGGTGCCGTCCGCGGCCGGCACCGACATCAGGAAGAAGTCGCCGAAGCCGACGCGGTACATGCGGATGCGTATGCCGGCGGCGGCTGTGGCGGTCGAATCGGTGCTCTCGGTGGTACGGGTCGCCATGTCATGCCCCTCCATGGATCAGGCGGAAATCGATCGTGATGCGCCCGCTTGCGTCCTGCTTCGCGATCTCGCTTGCGGCCAGCGTCGTGCGCAGCCTTTGCTCGCGAGGCGCGTCGAGTTTCTTGGCGATCGCGTAGCGGACATAGGGATCGTTGCGCTTCCTGCCCCGGATCGACGGCTGGCCGATGATCAGGGTGACTCCGCTGCGCAGCGGCAGCGGTCCTCCGCCAATGCCGTCCGCCTGCTCGTCGGGGTGGGTCTGGATCAGCTCCACGACCATCTCGACCTTGAGCGTTCCGTCCTGGGCGACGCGGAACATCGGGTGGAAGGAGGGGACTTCGATCTCGATGCCGTCCTTAAAGCCGAGGATATGGGCGTTCTTCGCCGCCCAGGCCCGAAGCAGGTCGCCATTATGCTTCTGCTCATCGGGCAGCAGGCCGTTGGGATCGCCGAACAGGAGGCCGTACACCGGCAGCGTGCCGGCCTCGATCTCGGGCCAGCATAACGAGCCTTCCGAGAAATAGGCCGCGTCCTCCGCGACGATGCCGCGCAGGCGGAAAGCCTGCATCAGCGCGTCGCGGACCCCGTCGGTATCGTCGGGATAGAAATCGCGGTCGGCGGTGATCAGCGCCCGCAGGAAATCGCCGAAGGTGATATCGACCGGCGGGCAATAATCGAGAGCGCGCGCGCAGACCGTGAAGAACATCTCGGCGGTGCGGCTCGCCTCCCGGGCGAGCAGCTCGGCGAGCGCCGTCGGCAGGTCGTCGCTGTCGCGGCCGCCCGAGCGATAGATGCGCAGCAGCGGCGTCGCCCGCGCCAGATAGACCGAGAAATAGGCGTCGAACACGGCCGCGACGAGGATGGAGCCGCGGTCGTGCGGCTCCGTCACCGTCTCGATGTCCTTCGAATTGGGCGGCGTGCCGAGGGCGGAGCGGAGCGAGCCGTGCATGCCCGAGGCCTCGCCGAACTGGTTGGCGAGCCCGATCAGCGGATTCGCCTCGGCGATATCGGCCTGGATCTGCGCGCCGGTCTTGCCCTTGTCCGCAGCCTCCTCGTCCGGCGTGGCGGAGGAGGCGGTCTTGAGGTGGAGCGCGTAGAGCTTTCCGCCCGTCTTCTGGAGCGTATCGATCAGCGTCTCGCGGTGCGAGAAATGGCGGAACAGCGCCGCGAGATCGGCAAAGGCCTCGTGGAAGGCGGCGACATCGACGTTGGTCGGCTCCATGAAATAGGCGCGGATGCCGTCGACGATGGCGTGGGTGGTCTCGTGGGCGACGATGTCGTGCGAGAGGCAGGTGAAGACGGTCTGCCCCGGCAGATTCTGCCCGGGATCGGTCTTGCTGGCGCGGAAATAGCCGAACAGGATGCCGTGTACGTCCGGGCTGTAAAAGGCGTTGGCCTCGCGCATCGCATGCGGATGGAGGAGCAGGCGGTCCTTGCGGCCGGTGATCTGCCTGCCATCGGCATCGACGGCGTGGCGCCAGTGGACGCGCCGGCCGAGCGCGGCCTCGAAGCGCTCCAGCGTCTCCGACGCGACCGCATAGACCATCTGCTGGTGGAAGCGCGGATCGACCTCGCTGGGATCGAGGCCGCCCTGGATCAGGATGGCGGGATCGTCGAGGTTGACGGGGGCATAATAGGTCTTCTGCGCGCCGTCGTAATCGACCACGGCGAAGCGGTCGCCCACCGGGCCGGGCGAGAGCTTCTCGTAACGGATCGCGATGCTCATGCAATTGCCGAGGCGCCGGCCACGGCTCGGATCGTAGGCGAAGGCCTTGAGCGGCCGCCATTGCGGCTTCGGGATCTTCAGCGAGGGAGCATAGATGTCGAGCGCAGGCGGTGCGCTGTCGGCCGGCGGCGGCGCCGCTTGCCCGGGTTCCACTGTCGCGTCTGCCGTCATTGCCCGCCCCCCGAATTATAGACCGGCTCGCCCGCAGAGTCGGAATGGGAAGACTATGCCAACATCCTGATATTGTCACCGCGTCTTTTGCCGGGACTGAGTCGATGTTTTGCAGGGACTTAGGCAATTATCGGCGGCATCTGCCGCGTGTTCCTGCAAACCGTTCCCCCAACGGTCCTTCCAAGGAGAGTGGTGCGGACGGCGGGACTCGAACCCGCACGCCCCGAGGGGCAGGAGATTTTAAGTCTCCGGCGTCTACCTGTTCCGCCACGTCCGCACCGGCACGGCATGCCATGATCGCCGCGCGCGCGAAAGCGGCGGCGAAAAGCTTCTCGATCGATACGATGAAGGGAAGGGCGCCGGCCCCACCGCCGGACGTTTATTCCGCGGCGGGAAGTCCGTCCTGCAGGTTCAAGCGTTCGCGCATTTCCTTGCCCGGCTTGAAATAGGGCACGCGCTTGGCGGAGACGTCGACCGTGTCGCCGGTGCGCGGGTTGCGGCCCTTCCTGGCGTCGCGGTCACGCGTCGAGAAGGCGCCGAAGCCGCGAAGCTCGACGCGGCCGCCCTGCTGGAGCTGGTCGATGACCGAATCGAAGAATGCGGAGACGACGCGTTCGATCTCTTTCCCGGTCAGATCGGGATGATCGTCGCAAAGCTTCTGGACCAGCTCGGAACGGATCACAGCTTCCCCCATCTCTCTTTGGGCTTGATGGAAACGCGCCGGTTGGACCCCCATCCACCCCGGCTGATCCAGGTTAAACCGCAACTTTGGCCGGAACGCAATATCGCAGGTTGGTAAGGGGCGAGAAAAATTCACCTTTTCCGCCCCGCAGAGGGGCGAGGGAGGCGGCCGCGCCGGCGGCCGCCTCCCAAATACCGGTCAGCGGTCGGCCTTCTGCTTCAGCGCCTCGCCGAGGATGTCGCCGAGGCTGGCGCCCGAGTCGGACGAGCCGTACTGGGCGACCGCCTGCTTCTCCTCGGCGATCTGCAGCGCCTTGATCGAGAAGTTCGGCTTCTTCGACCGGTCGAAGCCGATCACCATCGCGTCGAACTTCTGGCCGACCTGGAAGCGCTCGGGGCGCTGCTCGTCGCGGTCGCGGCCGAGATCGGTGCGCTTGATGAAGCCGGTGGCGCCGTCGTCGCCGATCTGGACCTCGAGACCGCCGTCGCGGACCTCGAGCACGGTCACCGTGACCGTCTCGCCCTTGTTGGCGCCGCCCGACGCGCCGGCGCCGCCCTTGGCGACCCCGCCGCGCTCGAGCTGCTTCATGCCGAGCGAGATGCGCTCCTTCTCGACATCGACGTCGAGCACGACGGCTTTGACCGTCTCGCCCTTGCGGTGAAGGTTCAATGCCTCCTCGCCGGTCACGCCCCAGGCGATGTCGGACATGTGGACCATGCCGTCGACGTCGCCGTCGAGGCCGATGAACAGGCCGAACTCGGTCGCGTTCTTGACCTCGCCCTCGACCTCGGTGCCGACCGGGTGCTGGTCGGCGAAGGCGTGCCACGGATTGGCCTGGGCCTGCTTGAGGCCGAGCGAGATGCGGCGCTTCTCCTCGTCGACCTCGAGCACCGACACTTCCACCTCCTGGGAGGTGGAGACGATCTTGCCCGGATGGACGTTCTTCTTGGTCCAGCTCATCTCGGAGACGTGGACGAGGCCCTCGATGCCCGGCTCAAGCTCGACGAAGGCGCCATATTCGGTGATGTTGGTCACCCGGCCCTTGAACACGCCCTCGACCGGATATTTCGTCGCGGCGCCCTCCCACGGATCCGCCTCGAGCTGCTTCATGCCGAGGCTGATGCGCTGGGTCTCGCGGTTGATCCGGATGATCTGCACCTTCACGGTGTCGCCGATGTTGATCACCTCGGACGGGTGGTTGACGCGCTTGTAGCTGATGTCGGTGACGTGGAGCAGGCCGTCGATGCCGCCGAGGTCGACGAAGGCGGCGTAATCGGTGATGTTCTTGACGACGCCGTCGACCACCTGGCCCTCGGCGAGGCTCATGATCAGGCCCGAGCGCTGCTCGGCGCGGGTTTCTTCGAGGATGGCGCGGCGCGACACGACGATATTGCCGCGGCGGCGGTCCATCTTGAGGATCTGGAAAGGGGACGGCACGTCCATCAAAGGCGTGACGTCGCGGACCGGGCGGATATCGACCTGGCTGCCGGGCAGGAAGGCGACGGCGCCGCCGAGATCGACGGTGAAGCCGCCCTTGACTCGGCCGAAGATCACGCCTTCGACGCGGTTGCCGGCGTTGAACTCGGTCTCGAGCTTGTCCCAGGCGGCTTCGCGGCGGGCGCGGTCGCGCGACAGCATCGCCTCGCCATTATGGTTCTCAACCCGGTCGACATAGACTTCGACCTCGTCGCCGACCTTGATCTCGGCCTTCTGCCCCGGCGCGGCGAACTCGCGCAGCGCGACGCGCCCTTCCGACTTCAGGCCGACGTCGATGACGGCGAGGTCGTTCTCGATCGCGGTGACGATGCCTTTGACGACCTTGCCTTCAAAGCCTTCATTCTCGCCGCCGAGGGTTTCGTTCAGGAGGGCCGCGAAATCGTCGCGGGTCGGCATTGCCGTGGTCGCCATAAGCTCGGATGTCCTTCTCGTATGTCATATTCCGGCCAGCGGTTGTCTCCGCCGGTCTTGGAACCTTGCCGCCCCTGCCGCCTCATGCGGCGGGGGCGTCCGGCGGGCTCTAGCGAGCGGAGAAGCTTCTAGCGGAAAAGCAAAAAGAGCGCGTCAGGGGCGGGCATCTTCGCCTCTACCCTTGCGCGCCAAGCCTAAGCTGAGCCTCCACAGGCGCCTGGCGCCCGCTGGACGGCTGCGCATATAGGTGAGGGGAGGCGAGGGGGCAAGCGGGGATGTCGGCGCGGGAGCCCACATCCGACGCCGCTGCTTGTGTGCCTGGTGCACCCGATGTCGCTACGGCTCCAGGCCTTCGCCGCGTCCAACGAGAGCGCGAGCGAAGGCGAGCCTTGCGAAGCCGCCATCTTGTTGTCACACAAGCCTTGTCAGCAGGGGGCAAAAGCGTGGTGGAGGGTTCTGGGCGGGACTTGGCCGGTCGCCGTTACGTGCGCGTCGCATCGCGGGTGGGGCGTGCGTGCGCGCCGTTGCTGCTCCTCCTTACCGCCGGCCCGGCGGCCGCCGATTCCACGCCGTCGAAGCTGCCGAGCAATGCCGAGCGCCTGCACCAGGCGGCCGAGGCCTATGATCGCGGCGACTGCAAGACCGCCGAAACCTTGCTCCGGCCCGTCATGGAGACGGAGGGGCCGCGGCAATTCGGAGAGATGGATGCGCTCGCCTTCGACCTGGTGGTGAGCTGCGAGGTGAAGGCGGAGGCCACGGACCGCGCTTATGCGGACGCGATCGCCGGCACCCGATTCGAGCACAGCTCCGACTATCTCTGGCGAATCCGCCTGGCGCTGGAGCTCCAGGACCATCACGACGAGGCCGCGGTGGTGACGGTCGAGACGATGGTGCAGGCGCGGGGGGCGGCGTTGAGCTCGGTTCCGAACGACTGGCTGAGCGGCCTGGAACGCCGCCTCAAGGAGGGCGGCGCCGGCCAGGCGGCGTTGCGCGGCCGGCTGCTCAAGGCGCTGGCGAGCGACGTCTATGCTCCGGAAGATGGTGCGAGCGTGAGCGACCGCTATCGCCTCCGCTATGCGGTGCTGCTCGCCGAACGCGGCGACGCGGGCGGAGCGCGCGCTCTGGCCGCGCGGCTGACGACGCCTTACTGGCTGCGCGAGGCCAGCGTCGATTCGCGGCTGCGGACGTTGCTGCCGGCGGATTTCGACGTCCGTGCCGCCACCGAGCTCGAGTTGGCGTCGGACCGGCAGGCGATGGCGCTTCATCCGGACCGGCTCGACCCGCTGATCAACGCCGCCGCCGACCTGCGCGAGCTCGGCCGCCCCGGCGAGGCGCTGCAATTGCTGCAGATTGCGGCGCCGCGCATCGACGACCCCAAAGCCTTCACCGATCGTGACGAGAAGCTCAACTGGTGGTGGGATTCGATGGGCCGTACCCAGGCCGCGCTTGGCAAATATGACGATGCGGTCAGCGCTTTTCGCAAGGGTGCCGCGCTTTCGGAGGGCGGTCGGCCGAACGTCAGCCAGGTGATCAACCTCGCGGACACCCAGATCGACTATGGCCGCGGCGACGAGGCGTTGAAGACCCTTGCCGCTTTCGACGACCCGAAGCGGAAGGGAAGCCCCTTTGGCGAGATGCAGGTGCGCTTTGCGCGCGGCTGCGCCCGCGCCGTGGCCGGGCACAGGCAGGAAGCCGCCGCCGATCTGGCTTATGCGAAGGCGCACGAGAAGGACGATCCGGGAACGGTGTCGGATCTTCTCCTCTGCCTCGGCGACATGGACGGCGGGGCGGCCGTTTACGTTCGCCGCCTCGACGATTCCGAATTGAGGGCGGCGGCGCTCCTCCGACTGAGCGACTATGACGATCCACCGGTGCCGATCCCCGCGGGCCCGCTCGCAGCCCCCCTGAAGGTGCTGAAGGAGCGGCCTGACGTCAAGGCGGCAATCGCGCGGGCAGGCGGGATCCGCCGCTTCCACGTGCGGCCCTCCGACGCCTAGCCGGCTTTGCCGACTCCGGGACCGACCCGCCGCTCCACCGCCGCGATCGCCTGTGCCACCGCTTGCGCGACGTCCATGTCGCTGGTGTCGAGCAGCACCGCGTCTTCGGCCATGGCCAGCGGCGCCGTGGCGCGGCTGCTGTCGCGGTCGTCGCGGGCCTGGATGTCGGCGAGGACGTCCTCGTAATGGACGGCAAGGCCCATCCCGTTGAGCTCCTCGTAGCGGCGACGGGCGCGGATTTCGGGGCGGGCGGTGACGAACAGCTTCGCATCGGCCTCGGGCGCGATCACGCTGCCGATGTCGCGGCCGTCGAGGACGGCGCCGCCGGCCTGGTGGGCGAAGGCCCGCTGCCGCTCGACCAGGGCCTGACGCACCATCGGATAGGCCGAGATGCGCGAGGCGATGCCGCCCGCCGCCTCGCTCTTCAGCTCCGGATCGGCGAAGTCGATCTGCGAGAAGTCGCAGGCGCGCAAGGCCGAGAACTCGCTCTCCGGATCGCCGTCCCGGCGCAGCAGGTTGAGCGCCACCGCCCGGTAGAGCAGGCCGGTATCCATGTGCGGCAGGGAATAATGGCGGGCGAGCGCCTTCGCGATCGTGCCCTTGCCGCTCGCCGCCGGCCCGTCGACCGCGACGATCATGCGGCGAGCCCGGCGAGGGTCGCGGCGAAGCCGGGAAAGCTGGTGTCGACCGGCGCCATGTCGTCGATCGTGATCGGGCCGCGGCAGGCCAGAGCGGCGACGGCGAAGCTCATCGCGATCCGGTGGTCGAGCCGCGCCGCGATCGTCGCGCCGCCGGCGAGCATTTCCCCGCCGGAACCATGCAGGACCAAGCCGTCCTTCTGCTCGGCCACCCGCGCGCCGATCGCCTTCAACCCCTCCGCCATGACGGCGATCCGGTCCGATTCCTTGATCCTGAGCTCACCGAGGCCGGAGGTGCGGCTGGTCCCGTCCGCGAAGGCGGCGGCGACGAAGAAGATCGGGAATTCGTCGATCATCCCGGCGGCGGCCTCGGGCGGGACGTCGACGCCCTTCAGCGGCGAATGCCGCGCGACCAGGTCGGCAACCGGCTCGCCCGCCTCCTCGCGCTCATTCGCGATCTCAAGATCGGCGCCCATCGCCTTCAGAACATCGAAATATCCGATCCGCAGCTTGTTGATGCCGATCCCTTGCAGCCGCACCTCCGATCCCGGCACGATCAGCGCCGCGGTCACCAGGAAAGCGGCGGCGGAGGGGTCGCCGGGCACGATCAGCTCCTGCGGGTCGAGCTCGGCCTCGCCGTACAGATCGATGATCGTGTCGCAGCCCTCGCGGGTGACGTCGATCGCGGCGCCGAACCTTTTCAGCATCCGCTCGCTATGGTCGCGGGTCGGCACCGGCTCGATCACGCGGGTGCGGCCGGGCGTGTTGAGGCCGGCGAGGAGCAGAGCCGATTTGACTTGGGCCGAGGCGATTTTTAGCCGGTGCTCGCGGGGCACGGCCGGGCAGATTCCCCGGATGGTGAGCGGGAGGCGGCCGCCCGGCGCGGCGACGAACTCGGCGCCGATCCGGCTCAAGGGCTCGATCACCCGCCCCATCGGCCGGCGCGAGAGCGAGGCGTCGCCGGTCAGCGTCGCCTGGATCGGGTGGCTGGCGATGAGCCCGGCGAGGAGGCGCGCGGAGGTGCCGCTATTGCCCATGTCGAGCGCCGCTTCCGGCTGGAGCAGGCAGCCGGTGCCGACGCCGTCCACCGTCCGGACACCGTCCGCGTCGCGCGCGATCCGCGCCCCCATCGCCGCCAGCGCCGAAGCGGTCGCGGCGACGTCGGCGCCTTCCGACAGGCCGTGGATCAGGCTCCTGCCGCGCGCCATTGCGGCGAGCATCAAGGCGCGGTGCGAGATCGACTTGTCGCCGGGAACGCGGGCATTGCCGGAGAGCGGCCCCGAGGCGTCGAACGTCATCGGTCGGGGCAAATGGGGGTTCACGGGCTTGGCTTTTGACAGCGGCCACACCATGTGGCTAGGCGCCGCGCGATGGCAGGGTCTCGACGCTCCACGCCATGGCCGAAAGGCCGTTTCCCACATCGAAGTTTCGGAGTTTTTTCGCCCATG
>JAQGLF010000190.1 GCA_028293025.1 Alphaproteobacteria bacterium | reverse complement strand
CGCCACCGGCATGATCGTCGGCGAGAGTCTGTGGGGCGTCGGCTTCGCCGGCATCGTCGCCGCTTCGCTGATGCTGGTCGGCCTGTTCGGCCGGCACGCGCCGGCGGAGACGACCCAGGCGCTGATCGCTTATGCCCTGATCGTCACCGGCATCGTCTTCGGCGTCGCCACCATCTCCAACGACAACCTCCAGGATCTGAAGACCGGGCAATTGGTCGGCGCGACGCCGTGGCGGCAGCAGGTCGCCTTGATCATCGGCGTCGTCTTCGGCTCGCTGGTGGTGCCGCCGGTGCTCGACCTGCTGAACACCGCCTTCGGCTTCAGCGGCGCCGCCAATGCCGGACCCAATGCGCTGCCGGCGCCGCAGGCGGCGCTCATCTCCGCGCTCGCCAAGGGTGTGCTCGGCGGCGATCTCAACTGGACGATGATCGGCCTCGGCGCCGGCGCGGGGGTGGCCTTCATCATCCTCGACGAGCTGCTCGGCCGCTTCAAATTGCTGCGCCTGCCGCCGCTCGGCATCGGCATCGGCATCTATCTGCCGATGAGCGTGATCCTGCCGACCGTGGTCGGCTCGGTGATCGGCTGGTTCTACGACCGCTGGGCGGATCGCCAGCCCAAGGCCGAGTTCGCACGGCGGATGGGCGTGCTCACCGCCACCGGCATGATCGTCGGCGAGAGTCTGTGGGGCGTCGGCTTCGCCGGCATCGTCGCCGCTTCGGGCAGCGACGCGCCGCTCGCTTTGGTGGGCGAGTCCTTCGCGCCGGTGGCGCTGATCGGCGGCACGATCCTGTTCGTCGCGCTGACCTGGTTCCTCTACCGGCGGACGACCCGGCTCGTCGCCTGAGGCGCAGAGTCGATCACGGCCCGGATTGAAACGCGGTTCGCTGTGCCTGGAACCGGCCTACCGACCCTTCGCTTCGAACCAGCGGGTGATTTCGGGCAGGCGCGTCGCGCGGATGCGGACGCGGTCGCGGATCGAGGCGATGGCGACGTCCGCCGGCCGCCGCGATTGCGGCGTCATGTTGCGGGTCGCGAAGGCTTCGAGCTTGCCGATCATCGCCGGATCCGACGAGCCGCCGGCAAGGCCGGGGAGATAGCGCGAGCGCGACGAGGAATCGACCAGAGCTTCGACCCGCTCGCGGTTGCGCAGCGCGAAGTCGAAGGCCAAATCGGGATGCTCGGCGGCGACCGCGGCGATGATGTTCGGGCTGGTCGTCGGCCCCGGTTCGTCGGTCAGAGCGAGGTCGAGCGCGCGCTGGGCGAGCGCCGGATCGTGGGCGGCGCCGAGCATCCGGTAGAGCTGTGCGCGCACCAGCGGGTTGCGCTCGGCCTTGGCTTCGGCATGGAGCCGGTCCCAGCCGGCCGGATCGTTGTTGCGGGCGACGACGCCGAGGATGGTCGTGCGCAGCGGCCCGGACGTCGCAAGTTTGTCGCCATTTGCATGGAGCCGCGTCGCCTCGGTGACGACTTGCGGGTCGCCCCAGCCGCCGAGCGCGCCGATCAGGGTGGCGCGGAGGACGGCGTTGATCGCCGGCTCGTTGGGCCGCGCCCGCCAGCCGATCTGCTGCAGCACCGGCCCGAGCTTCGCCGAGGCGTAATGGGCGATCGCCGCCTGGCGCGCCGGATCGCCGTCATACATGTTGTAGATCTGGAGCAGGATCCCGGCGGCGCGGTCGTAGAGCACCGGATTGGCGCCGGCCGGCACCGTGTCGACCATGTCGAGCGCCGGCGACGGCGATTCGTAGCCGGCGAGGCCCAGGCTCCAATTGTCGGCGAGCAGGCCGATCTGGTCGACCGGCTTCAGCCGCGCATAGTCGCGGGTCAGCGCGCGCAGCATGTCGGGCGTGTAGAGCGTCCGGTAATAGCCGGTCTGGCCGCTGTTGAGGAGGATCGGGCCGCAGCCGGCGACGCCGAGGCTGCCGGCGCCGCCGGCGACGATTGTGCGCGCCGGCGCGCCGCCGATCGAGGCGGCCATGACCGGAACGCGCCAGGCGAGCGGCGGCTTGTCCTGCCGATCGCGGCTGAACTCGCTCTGGCGGAGCGCCAGCATCGTCCTGCCGCCGCGGCAGGCGGCGCTCTCGACGCGGATCAGGGGCACGCCCGGCTGCAGCGTGAAATCATGGGCGATGGCGGCGACCGGCTTGCCCGCCGCCCGCTCGACCGCCGTCCACAGATCGTCGGTCTGGGTGTTGGAGAGACGGTGGGCGCGGATATAGGCCTGGACGCCGCGCCGCCAGGCGTCGGCGCCGACATAATCCTCCATCATCGTCAGCACCGCCTCGCCCTTTTGATAGGTGATCGAATCGAAGGCCTGGCTGATCTGGTCGACCGTGGTCAGATGCTGGACGATCGGGTGGGTGGTGGCGACGGAATCGAGCCGCATCGCCGCCTCGCGCCCGTCGACGATGTCGAGCTGCGGCTGCCATTCGGGATGGAGCGCGGCGGTGGCCTTGGTCGCCATCCACGAGGCGAAACCTTCGTTCAGCCAGAGATCGTCCCACCAGGCCATGGTGACGAGGTCGCCGAACCATTGATGCGCCATTTCATGCGCGGCGACGCCGAAGATGCGCTGCCGGCTCGCCTCGCTGGTGATGGCCGGATCGAGCAGCAGCACGTTTTCGAAGGTGAAGATCGCGCCCCAATTCTCCATCGCGCCGAAGAACTGGCTGCTGCCGGGGCCGGCGACGTTGTCGAGCTTGGGGAGCGGGAAGGGCGTCCCGAAATAATGATTGTAATAAGGCAGGATCTGCGCCGCCCCGCTCAGCGCCCAGCGGCCGTTCTCGCCGCTGCCGCGCTTGGTGACGACGCCGATCTCGGTGCCGGCGGCGCGGGTGGTGATCCGGTCGAACTCGCCGACGCCGAGGAACAGCAGATAGCTCGACATCGGCGGGGTGGTCATGAAGGTGATCGTCTTCATGCCGTTGGGCTGGGGGTGGGTGCTCGCCGCCGGCATGTTGCCGACGACGTCCTGGCCCGCCGGCACGGTGACGGTCAAAGTGTAGGGCGTGCGGAAGCGGGGCTCGTCCCAGCTCGGGAAGAAGCGCCGCGCGTCGGGCGCCTCGAACTGGGTGAAGAGCGCGCGCTTGCGCCCCTGGGCGCTGTCGTAATCGAGCGCGAAGAAGCCGGCCGCCTGCTGATAGATCTTGCCGCGATAATCGATGACGAGCCGGTAGCGGCCCGGCGCGATCGTCGCCGAAAAGGCCATGGTCGCCGTCTGCGCGTCGGCGTCGGTGCGGACGCCGCTCGCCTCGACCGGATGCGCATCGCCGGGAAGGGCGGCGAGGCTCGCCTTGCGGATCTGGAGATCGACCGCGTTGAGCGTGATCTCGCGCGTCGGCTGCAGCACGTCGACGTCGATCGTCGCGGTGCCGGAGAAGGCGAGCTTCTCCGCGTCGGGAAGGATATTGAGCGCATATTGGACCGGCCGCACAGTCTTCGGCAGCTGCGTGGGGATGTCGCGCTGCTCGAGAGGGGGCAGACCGGGCGGCGTTGAGGCGGAATGCCGGACGGGCGCGGCCTGGGCGGTCAGCGCGGGAAGGGCAGCGAGGGCGAGGAGCGAGCAGGCGGTGCGAAAGCGCATTCGGGGTCTCCGGCTATACCGCACCGGCCCTTGCGCGCGCCCTGACGCTTGTCAAATCCAGTGCGGTCAGTAGCCGAACAGGGGCGCGATCTTCGCGCCCTCGAGCACATGGGCGCGAAGGTCCGCCGGGCTCCAGAGATGCTCGACGCCCGCCTCGCGCTGGCGGATCAGCGACACGATCGCTTCGTTGACCGGAGTCTTGCGCCCGACCTTGCGGCCCAGCGCCACGACCTCGCCGTTGAGATAGTCGATCTCGGTCGGGCGGCCGGCGGCGAGGTCGTCGTACATGGACGAGCGCGCCCGGGCGTCGATCTTCTGAATCTTGAGGAAGAGCGAATTGAAGATCAGGTTGGGCGCGCCGATGACGTGCGGCAGCAGCCGCGGCGGCACCGGCCCGATCTTGGCCGGCTCGATGCCCGCGGCTTCCAGAACGGCCAGCGCCTCGACCATCGAGGCGGCGACGACGCGGCGATAATCGCGCTCGCGCAATTGCTCGAGCAGGGTGCGGCCGGACAGCGCGTTCACCGCATTGTTAAGATTTATCAGCAGCTTGCCCCAGGCGACCTCCGGCATGTTCGCCGCGAGCCGCAGGCGGGCGGGGCCGCCGCCGATCCGTTCGGAAAGTTTGCGGGTGATCGGCACATCCGCCGCGACCAGGTCCCCGGCCACGCCTTTATGGAAGCGGCCGTCGCCGAGATAGGCGGTGTTGAACGGCACCATCGCCTGGACGATCTCGAACCTCTTGCCGAGCAGCCCCCGCAAGGTCTCGGCATTGGAGACGCCGTTCTGGAAGCTGATCACGGTCGCGCCCTTCCTGGCGTGGCGGCCGATCTCCTTCGCCGCGGCGGCGGTTCCCGTGCTCTTGACGGTGAGGAGGATCACGTCCGCCTCCTTGAGCGTCGCCGCTTTGGTGGAGAAAGCGATTTCCTCCGGCGCCAGGCGGACGCGCCAGCCGGAGAAATCGGTGAGGGTGAGGCCGTGATCGGCGATCGCCGCGCCGATGCTGTCGCGGCCGATGAAGGCGACGTCCAGCCCCGCCGCCTGCCAGGCGCCGCCGACGAAGCAGCCGATCGATCCCGCGCCGAGGACCGCGACCTTCAACTCAGCCGCGTCCGCGATAGGCGGGGACGCCCTGGTCCGGCAGCCACAGACCGTCCGGCGGCGCGGCCGACTGCCAGAAGACGTCGATCGGAATGCCCCCGCGCGGATACCAATAGCCGCCGATGCGCAGCCACAAGGGCCTCATCTCTTCGACCAGCCGCTCGGCGATGCCGATTGTGACATCCTCGTGAAAGCCCGCATGGTTGCGGAAGGAGGAGAGGAACAATTTCAGCGACTTGGATTCGACGATCGTCTCGCCCGGCGCATAGTCGATGACGAGATGGGCGAAGTCCGGCTGGCCCGTCACCGGGCAGAGCGAGGTGAATTCGGGGGCGGTGAAGCGGACGAGATAGGGCCGGTCCGGCCGCGGATTCGGCACGTAATCGAGCGTCGCCGCCTCCGGCGAGGCGGGCAGCCGGCTGGCGCGGCCGAGATGGCTGAGGTCCATGGGCGGCCTCTAGGCGATGCCGGTGCGCGCGTGAAGGCCGCTTTGCGTCGCACGGCGTGCGTGCCATAGAGGCCGCCACAGGGGACATAAACGGGGGACCGACATGCTCCTCTTCATTCTCGCTTATCTGGGCGGCATCCTGACCATCCTCAGCCCGTGCATCCTGCCGGTGCTGCCCTTCGTCTTCGCCCGCGCCAATCGCTCCTTCCTGAGGAGCAGCCTGCCGCTGCTCGTCGGCATGGCGCTCACCTTCGCCCTGGTGGCGACGCTCGCCGCGGTCGGCGGCGGCTGGGCGGTGCGCGCGAACCAGGCCGGCCGCTGGGCGGCGGTGCTGCTGCTCGGCCTGTTCGGCCTCACCTTGCTGTTCCCCAGCCTGTCGGACCGGATGACCCGGCCTTTGGTGGCGCTCGGCGCCCGCCTCTCGCAATCGGCGGACGAGGCTGCGGCCGGGCGCGAGCGGATCGGCCCCTCCTTCCTGATCGGCATCGCCACCGGCCTGCTCTGGGCGCCCTGCGCCGGGCCCATCCTCGGCCTGATCCTGACCGGCGCGGCGCTGCAGGGGGCGAGCGCCGGCACCACCTTGCTGCTCCTCGCCTATGCGCTCGGGGCGGCGACCTCGCTGGCGCTCGCTTTGCTCGTCGGCGGCCGGGTGTTCGCGGCGATGAAGCGATCGATCGGCGCCGGCGAATGGGTGCGCCGCGCGCTCGGCGTGCTGGTCCTCGCCGGCGTGGTCGCGATCGCGCTTGGCCTCGACACGGGTTATCTCGCCCGCCTCTCCACCGCCCGGACCTCGGATTTCGAGCAGGGCCTGGCGCGCCGGCTCGGGATGAGCGTGGCGGAGGGGAGCAGCGCGGCCACGGAAGGCGCGAACGGTCGGCTGAACCTGCCAGTCGAGCGGGCGATGCCCGAGCTCGCCGGCGCCTCCGTTTGGCTGAATTCGCCGCCGCTCACCCGTGAATCCCTGCGTGGCAAGGTCGTGCTGGTCGACTTCTGGACCTATTCCTGCATCAACTGCCTGCGCTCCATCCCCTATGTGAAGGCCTGGGACGAGCGCTATCGCCGCGACGGCCTCGTCGTCATCGGCGTCCACGCCCCCGAATTCGCCTTCGAGCGCGACGTCGACAATGTCCGCAAGGCGGTGGCGGATCTCGGCATCGCCTATCCGGTGGCGCTCGATAACGATTATGCGCTCTGGCGCGCCTTCCAGAACAATTACTGGCCGGCCCATTACTTCATCGATGCCCAGGGCCGGGTCCGCTACCATCATTATGGCGAAGGCGATTATGCGGGCTCCGAGCGAGTCATCCGCCAGCTCCTCGCCGAGGCCGGTCACGTCCCCGCCGGCGCTGCCTTGTCCGACGTCAAGGGCCAGGGCGCCGAAGCCGCCGCGGCCATGGCGAACCTCCAATCGCCCGAAACCTATGTCGGCTATGCACGGGCCGAGCGCTTCGCCTCTCCCGGCGGGCTGGTCCACGACAAGGCCCATGATTATGCCGCCGCGCCGCTGACGCTCAATCAATGGTCGCTGGCGGGATCCTGGACGATCGGGCCGCTGGTGGCCTTGGTCGGGAAAGCGGGCGCCCGCATCGCCTTCCGCTTCCACGCCCGCGACCTCCACCTCGTCCTCGGCAGCGCCGGCGGCCGGCCGCTCCGTTTCCGGGTCACGCTCGACGGCAAGGCGCCGGGCGCGGCCGCGGGCAGCGACGTGAACGCGGTCGGCGAGGGGAGGATCGACGGGCATCGCCTCTACCAGCTGATCCGCCAGCCCGGCGCGATCGGGGACCGGAATTTCGAGATCCTCTTTCTCGATCCCGGCGCGCAGGCCTTTGCCTTCACCTTCGGCTGAAGCGCAAGCTGAGCTGGCTTCCTGACATGCACCCATAGCGCAATGACATGTTACAACGACTATATGTCATGCTTAGTTGACATCATTCGAATCACGCTTTAGCTGTGAGCCATCGGGCGGGTGGGCCGTCCGGAAGAGGATTGCGAGCCCAGGAGGCCGGAGCGGGCGTGAAGAATCGATTGAAGGTCTTGAGGGCGGAGCGGGACTGGAGCCAGGCGGAGCTGGGCTCGCGGCTCGGCGTCTCGCGCCAGGCGGTGAACGCGATCGAGACCGGCAAATACGATCCTTCGCTGCCGCTCGCCTTCAGGCTCGCGCGCCTCTTCGACCGAAGGATCGAGGAGATTTTCGATGATGGGCATGATGCGTCCGGCGGGACGCGGGGAGGGGCGAATGACCGCGACTGAGCAAGACGTGCTGGAGGCGGAGCGGCTGGCCCGCTTCCGCGCGTGGATCTTCCTGGTCGAAGCATTGCTGTTCGTCGGCATGCAGATCATCTTCTTCGACAGCCCGGCCGCGGAGCGTGCGCGGCTGCTCAACAATTCGCGCGTGCTGGCATGGATCTTCTGGGTGGTCCTGCTCCTCGCCATGATGTCGATCCAGGGCGGGCTCAGGAGCAACAAGGCGGTGCGGGCCCTGCTCAACGACGAGCTGACTCGGATGAACCGCGCCAGGGCTTATGCGGCGGGTTTCTGGGCGGCGATGGCCGGTGCTCTCGGCCTCACCATCGTCCAGATGTGGATCGAGGTGACGGGGCGCGAAGCGGTCCACATCATCGTCTCGGCGGCGCTCGGCGCGGCTTTGCTCACTTTCGCCTTGCTCGACTGGCGCGGCCGGAGCAGCGGCTAGGGTCCGGAACTGGACAGGACGGCAAGGGAACGACAAGGAGGGGAGGCTTGCCTCCCCTTTTTTCCTGCGGCGGAGAGATGATGCGGCTGCTGGTTCCCCTTCTCCTGCTGCTCGGCGCCGCGCCCGCGGCGGCGCAGGACGACCCGCCCTTGCTCAAACCCTATGCGGCCGCCGCCATCGCCCGCGAAGTGTCCGGCTCCGCCACCAAACGGACCGTGCAGGCGCTCTCGCTCCATCACAGGATGCGCGGCTCCGACGGCTATCGCGCCGCCGCCGAACTGATCCGCGACCGTCTCGCCGCCTATGATCTCGAGGAGGTGGAGATCCTGTCGCTGCCCGCGGACGGCAGGATCTTCTACGGCACGCAGCGATCGCGGCCGGCGTGGAACGCCTCCTTCGCCGAGCTTTGGGAGGAGAGGCAGGAAGGCGGCCGCTGGATCGACGGCGAGCGCGTCGCATCCTGGGCGGAGCAGCCGATCAGCCTCGCCCAGGACAGCGCCAGCGGCCGCGCCGAAGGCGAATTGATCGATGTCGGCGCCGGCACGTCGGAGAGCGACTATCGCGGCAAGGATGTGCGCGGCAAGCTGGTGCTGGTCTCGGCCCAGCCGGGCGAGGCGGCGCACCTCGCCGTCACCGTCCACGGCGCCGCCGGCCTCGTCTCCTGGGCGCAGAACCAGAAACAGGCCTGGTGGGGCGAGGATCAGAGCCTCGTCCGCTGGGGCCATCTCGACACCTGGGAGGACCCGACCTTCGCCTTCATGGTCTCGCCGGCGCGGGCCCATGCGTGGCAGGAAAGACTGGCGCGTGGCGAGGCCTTGCGGCTGCGCGCTTCGGTCGAGGCGGGGCGGTCGCCGGGGGCCTATCTGATCCCGACGGCGATCATCGCCGGCCGCGACCGCGGCCATGAGATCGTCTTCTCCTGCCACCTCGACCATCCGTCGCCCGGCGCGAACGACAATGCGAGCGGCTGCGCCGGCATCCTCGAAGTGGCGCGCAGCCTGAAGCGGCTGATCGCCGAGGGCAAATTGCCGCGGCCGGAGCGGACGATCCGCTTCGTCTGGCCCTGCGAGGTCGAGTGCACGATGGCCCTGCTCAACGGGCGGCCCGAATATCCGCGGCGGACGCTGGCGACGATCCATCTCGACATGATCGGCGGCGATACCGAGAAGACCAAGTCGATCCTGCGGGTCGAGGGCGCGCCGCCGAGCCTGCCGAGCTTCGTCGGCGACGTCGGCTTCGCGCTCGCCCGCTGGGTCAACGCGCAGTCCATGACCTATGCCGGCAGCGGCGCGGTGGCCTGGCCGCTGATCGACCCGGAGGGCGACAGGAGGGCGCTGCAGGCAAAGATCGGCGGCTTCTCCGAAGGCAGCGACCATGAAATCTGGGCGGAGGGGAGCTGGCGGGTGCCGGTCATCTACGTCGCCGACTGGCCCGACCGCTACATCCACACCCAGCGCGACGTGCCGGCCAATCTCGATCCGACCAAGATGAAGCGCGCCATCTTCATCGCCGCGGCGGCGGGTTGGTATCTTGCGAATCTCGGACCTGGCGATGCCGCCGCTTTGTCGCGGGCGATGCAGGTGGAGGCGCTCGAGCGGTTGGCCGAGGCGATGCGCAGGACGGCATCCATGAGCAATGTCGAGATCGGGAACGTCCTGCGCAATCGCATGACTTACGAAAAGGCCGAACGTGAATCGCTTGCGCGCTTCGGTCTTGTCGCGAGCGCGGAGGGCTTGAACGCGCAAGCGGTCGGCACGCCGCCGCCGCCACCAGGAACAACGGCCGCCTCTTCTCTGATCTACCGCCGCAAGGCCGAGCCGAAGGGGCCGATGAACGGCTTCGGCTATTCCTGGCTGGACGATCATCTGAAGCAGGCGGGGCTGGCGCGCCCGGCCTTGCTGGCGCGCGAGACTGACCGCGACGGGCCGAGCTTCGGCTACGAGACCTTGAACCTGGTCGACGGCCGCCGCAGCGTGCAGCAGATCAGGGACGACCTTGCCGCCACCGTCGCGCCGGCCCCGATCGAGGAGGTGGCGGCTTATCTGGCGACGCTGGCGCGGCTCGGGCTGCTCGAACCGGCCGGACGCTGAGGAGAGACCATGGACGATCTTGTTTCGACCTCATGGCTGGAAAAGGAGCTCGGCGCGCCGGACCTGCGCATCGTCGACGCAACCTTCCTGCTCCCCGGCGACGGCCGCGACGCCCGCGCCGAATATGAGGCGGCGCATATTCCCGGCGCCGTCTTCCTCGACATCGACGAAGTGGCCGATCTGGATTCGCCCTTGCCGCACATGCTGCCGTCCGAGGCGCGGTTCGCCAGCCGCATGCAGTCGCTGGGCCTTCGCGACGGCGCCCGGATCGTCGTCTACGACAACAGCCCCTATCACAGCGCCGCCCGCGGCTGGTGGATGCTGAAGATCTTCGGCGCCCATTATGTGGCGATCCTCGACGGCGGGCTCCAGAAATGGACGGCGGAAGGACGGGCGCTGGAGAGCGGCCGGCCGCAGGTACGGCACGGCCATTTCACGCCTTTGTTCGACGGGCGGAAGGTGGCCGACAAGGCCCATGTCGCCGCGATCGCCGGCGCGGACGCGTCGCAGATCGTCGACGCCCGCGGCGCCGGCCGCTTCTCGGGCGAGCAGCCGGAGCCGCGACCCGGACTCGCCGCCGGCCACATTCCGGGCGCCAGGAACCTGCCGCAGGGGCGGCTGTTCAACCCCGATCATAGCTGGAAAGACGGCGAAGCGCTCCGCGCCGCCTTCGGCGAGGCCGGGGTCGATCTCGACAAGCCGATGGTCACCACCTGCGGCTCCGGAATCACCGCGGCGGCCCTGCTGTTCGGCGCGCATCTGCTCGGCAAGGACGACGTGCGGCTCTACGACGGCAGCTGGGCGGAATGGGGGGCCGATTCCGAGACACCAAAGGCGACGGGACCGGCATGAAAGACAGGAAACCCGACACCGATCTCGTCCATGGCGGCCGCCGCCGGGAATGGCGCGGGCCCGCGGTCAACGTGCCGGTCCATCGCGCCTCGACCATCCTGTTCGACAGCGTCGCCGAATTGAGGGCGGCGGCGCCGGAATTCGGCAAGGCCTATTACGGCCTCCACGGCACGCCGACCCAATGGGCACTCGCCGAGGCGCTGACCGAGCTCGAGCCCGGCGCCGCCGGCACCATGCTCTATTCGAACGGGCTCGCCGCGCTCACCGCCGCGATCATGGCCGTGCTCGCTGCCGGCGACGAGATATTGGTCACCGACAGCGTCTACGGTCCCACCCGCCGCTTCTGCGACGGGCTGCTCAAGCGCTACGGCGTCGCGACCCGTTATTACGATCCGATGATCGGCGGCGGCATCGCCGACCTGATCGGCGAGCGCACCCGCGCCATCCTGCTCGAAAGCCCCGGCTCGCTGACCATGGAGGTGCAGGACGTCCCCGCCATCTGCGCCGCGGCCCGCGCGCGGGGCGTCGCCACGTTGCTGGACAACACCTGGGCGACGCCGCTCTTCTTCCCGGCCATGGCGGCGGGCGTCGATCTGTCGATCCTCGCCGGCACCAAATATGTCGGCGGCCATGCCGACGTGATGCTTGGGTCGGTCACCGCCAATGCCGACTGGTATCCGCGGCTCGAGCGTGCGAGCTGGGATCTCGGCCATTCGGTCAGCCCCGACGATGCCTGGCTTGGCCTGCGCGGCCTTCGGACGATGGCGGTGCGGCTTCGTCAGCACGAGGCGAATGCGCTCAAGGTGGCGCATTGGCTGAAGGCGCGGCCCGAGGTCGGCGCCATGCTGCACCCGTCCTTCCCGGATTGCCCCGGCCACGACCTCTGGGTCCGCGACTTCCGTGGCGCCACCGGCCTCTTCACCTTCGCGCTGCGCGGCGGCGGCGATGCCGAGCGCGTCCGCTTCATCGATGCGCTGGAGCTGTTCGGCATCGGCTATAGCTGGGGCGGCTATGAAAGCCTCGTTCTCCCGGTCGATCCGAAGCCGATCCGCACCGCCACCGCCTGCCAGGGGGAAGGACCGCTGGTGCGGCTCCATATCGGCCTCGAGGATCCGGACGATCTGATCGAGGATCTCGCCCGAGCGTTCGACCTGGGCGGAGCGACGCCTTGAGAGCGATGGCCGAAGGGCTGGGCGTCACCTGGCCGACCTCTGGCGACTGGATCGCCGCCGCCGTCGCCGCCGCTGCAATCGTCGCGATCTGGTTCGTTGCCTATCTTGTCGGCAGCCTGCTCGGCCCGCGCCTCGCCTTGCTCTGGGCACGCCGCGCCGGCGGACGCGGCGAGGAGTGGGTGCCGCATCTCTGCAGCCTCACCCGTCACTTGGTCGTGCTCATCCTGGTCGCGATCGTCCTCAATATCGACGCCTGGCGGCCGCTCGGGGCGATCGTGCTCGGCATCGCACTGGCGAGCGCCGCGGCCCTGCTCGTCTGGCGGATCGTCCGCGGCGTCGCCATGCCCCGCTGGGTGGCGTGGCTGCTCGCCGCCGCCGCCTTCGTCGCCCTGCTCGCGCGGGCGGTCGGCGGGCTGGATCCGATCGCCGACACGTTCGACCGGATCGGCTTCACCGCCGCCAGGCATCACGTCTCGCTGCTGACCGCGATCCAGTTCGCGGTGATCCTCGTCGCCCTCTATGCGATCGTGAAGCTGCTCAACCGGATCGTCGGCCACTCGATCCGCCGCGCCTCGAGCCTCGATCCCACCCAGCAGCTCCTCGCCGAGAAGATCGCCGCCATCGTCATCGTCGTCGCCGCCTTCTTCATCGGCATCGACCTGCTCGGCATCGACCTCACCGCTTTTGCCGTCTTCTCGGGCGCCTTCGGCCTCGCCATCGGCTTCGGCCTGCAGAAAACGTTCGGCAACCTCATCGCCGGCATCATCCTGCTGATGGACCGATCGGTGAAGCCGGGCGACGTGATCGTCGTCGGCGACAGCTTCGGCCATGTCAGCAAGATCGGCGTCCGCGCCGTCTCGATCGTCACCCGCGACGGCAAGGAGCATCTGATTCCGAACGAGAATCTGATGACCCAGGAGG
>JAQGLF010000188.1 GCA_028293025.1 Alphaproteobacteria bacterium | reverse complement strand
CGGTCAGGCTGAGAAAAAGGAGCTTGCGCATGAAGATCATCCCGTTCGAGCGGAGTGGCTGCGCGGCTGATAGCAGGGCCGCGATGCGTTTCAAATCTGTGTCAGCTTTTTCCGCTGCCGCCGCGCGCGCCACCGGCTCCGGATCCAGAGCCGCCAGCCGATTGCGCTGACCACATAGCCGATCAAAGCCGCCGAGGCCGAGATGGTGAGGATGCCGAGCGCGATCGGGCCGGAGGCGTGGTGGATCCAGAACAGGAAGCGGCCGAGCTCGCTCGACGCCTGCTCGGCGGCGGCGGGATCGACCAGGGCGTCGTGATGCAGCTCCCACCGACCGATATGATAGGCCGCGATGTACATGGGCGGGATGGTGAGCGGGTTGACGACGAGCGTGAAGGCTGCGGCGAGCGCGACATTGGCCCGCACCGGAATGGCGAGCAGGGCGGCGAGCACCACGTGCATGAACGGGATGATGACGCCGACGCCGAGGCCCAGGGCGACGCCGCGCGGCACCGAACGGTGGTTGAGGTGCCAGAGATTGGGCTGGCTAAGCTGCTTGGCGAACGGACGCAGCAGCCGATAGGAATCGATCGTCTCGCGCGTCGGGATATGGCGCCGGAGCCAGCCCCTTTTCGCGCCCGCACCTTCGATGCCCCCCGGCTCAACCATGCTGGCGCAGCAGGCGGCCCTGCTCCCTCTTCCAATCCTTCTCGCGCTCATGCTCGCGCTTGTCATGCGCCTTGCGGCCGCGGGCGATAGCGAGCTCGACCTTCGCCCGGCCGCGCGCGTTGAAATAGACGGAGAGCGGCACCAGCGTCATTCCCTGCCGCATCACCGCGCCGAACATCTTGTTCACCTCGCTGGCGTGGAGCAGCAGCTTGCGCGGCCTTTTCGGCTCATGGTTGAAGCGGTTGCCGTGGCTGAATTCGGGGATGTTGGCGTTGACCAGCCACACCTCGCCGTCCTTCACCTCGGCATAGCTTTCGGCGATCGAGCCTTCGCCGAAGCGTAGCGACTTCACCTCGGTGCCGGTGAGCGCGATGCCGGCCTCGTAAACGTCCTCGATCGCATAATCGTAGCGCGCGCGCCGGTTCTCGGCAGCGATCTTCTGCTTGTCGAACGTGGCGGGTTTGGGACGGGGCATGGCGGGGACGTAGTCGAGTCGGACCTGATTTGTAAGGAGCGGATGACCGAAGAGCAGCGCGGCGGGCGCCCCTCAGGCCAATCCGGCACGCTCCAGCGCCGCGTCGACGGCGCGGCGGCTCGCCTCCGACGGCGGCGTCATCGGTAGGCGAAGCGCGGCCGAGAGTTCCGGCTTCACCCTGTTCAGCGCATATTTGACGGGTCCCGGCGAAGCGTCGCTGAACAAAGCGGCGTGAAGCGGATAGAGCCTGTCCTGGAGTCTCAAAGCCTCATCCCAATTTCCTGAAAGACATGCATTTTCGAATTCCGCGCAAAGCCGCGGCGCGACGTTGGCGGTGACCGAGATGCAGCCTTTGCCGCCCATGGCGACGAAACCCAAAGCCATGTCATCATTGCCGGAGAGCTGGACGAAATCCTCGCCGCAAGCGAGGCGCTGGGCGGTGACGCGGGCGAGATTGCCGGTCGCGTCCTTGACGGCGACGATGTTGGGCAGCTTCGCCAGCCGCGCCATCGTCTCGACTTCGATGTCGGTGACCGTCCGCGACGGCACGTTGTAGAGGATTATCGGGATGTCGACCGCCGTGGCGATCGCGGCGAAATGGGCGTAGATGCCCTCCTGGTTCGGGCGGTTGTAATAAGGCGGGACGTGGAGGGCTGCGTCGGCGCCCGCTTCCTTCGCGGCCCGGGTGAGCGCGATCGCGTGGGCAGTGTCGTTCGATCCGCAGCCGGCGACGACCGGCACCCGGCCCGACGCCGCCTCGACGCAGATCCCGATCGCCCGGCGATGCTCGGCCGGAGTCAGTGTCGCCGATTCGCCGGTCGTGCCGGCCGGAACGAGGCCATGGCTTCCTTCTTCGATCTGCCAGCCGACGAAGGCCCGATAAGCGGACTCGTCCAACGCTTCGTCGCGAAACAGGGTCACCAGAGCTGGCAAAGACCCGCGAAACATCGATTCTTTCCTTCCCGTGGAGCGCCGGTCGCGACATGATGGCCCAAGGCGGCCGTTCACTGCCTGATAAGGAGGGGTCTGTCATTCTGTCCAGCATGCAGAAAAAAGCCTTGTTCCTGAGCTTGTTCGGCGTGTCGGCCGGAGCGGTCGCGGCGGTCGGGGCCGGCATCGCGCCGATCCATGTCGCGGCCGTGCTCCCGGCCGTCCAGAGCGTCTTCACCCCCGCGCCTTCCCCGACGCCCCCTCCCCCGGCGCCTTCCTATTCAATCGACCCCGCCGTGGGCGCCGCGCTGGCCGAGTGGAACAGCCTCCGCCAGTCGGATTCCTATCCTTTTTCCTCCTACGCCTCCTTCCTGCAGCGGCATCCCGGCTGGCCGGGCGAGACGGCGCTCCGCAAGACGGCGGAAAAGGCGATCAACCCCGATAGTTCGCCGGCGGGCGAGGTCGTGAATTTCTTCCGCACCTTCCCGCCGCTCACCAATGTCGGCCAGGCGAAGCTCGCTTATGCCCTATTCGCGACCGGCCGGCCCGACGAGGCACGCGAGGCGGCGCGGCAGGCCTGGACCGGCGGCGCGCTGCCGACGGCCGATGAAAGCCGCATCCTCACTTATTTCTCCGGCGGGCTGAAGCCGGAGGACCATGATGCCCGCATCGCCGCTCTGCTCGCCGCCGGCCGGGTGCAGGACGCGCAGCGCAACCTGCCGCTCGCCTCGGCGGCGCGGCGTCCGGTGTTCGAGGCCGAGATCGCGCTCCAGACCAATGCGGCCGACGTCGGCACGAAGCTGGCGGCGGTGCCGGCGGGGACCGAGACCGATGCCGGCTTCCTGCGCGACAAGGTCAACTGGCTGCGCAATGGCGGCCAGGCCAATGCGGCGCGCCAGCTCCTCGCCGGGCGGCCGGCGCTGACCGTCCGCCCCGCCGATCCGCAGCCCTGGTTCGAAACCTTGCTGATTCTCGCCCGCGAGGCGGATCACGATCGGCAGTCGAGCCTTGCCTACGGCATCGCCTCGAAGCTCGACGACGCCTATCCCGCCGGCACCGACGTCAGCGACCGGCCATTCGGCGAGCGCGACGCCTATACGAGCCTCGCCTGGATCGGCGGCGCGGCGGCGCTGAAGCTGGGCCGGCCGGCCGATGCCGTGCGCCTGTTCGACCTCTACGCCCATGCCGCCCGCTCGCCCCAAACGCGCTCCAAGGGCTTCTACTGGGCGGCGCGCGCCGCCCAGTCCGCCGGGCAAGGCGCGCAGAGCCAGGCCTATCTCGAGCAGGCGGCGACGGCGCCCGATCAGTTTTACGGCCAGCTGGCGATCGAGAAGCTCGGCCGGCACGTCCCCCCACCGCCCTCCTTCCCGGTGGTTCCGACCGAAGCGGACCGGACCGCTTTTACCGGCCGCACCCTCGTCCAGGCGGCGCGGGCGCTGGGGCTGATGGGGCGCTGGGCCGATCAGAGCCTGTTCGTCCGGGCCATCGCCCAGCAGGCGCAAAGCGACGGCGAACGGCAGCTCGCCGCCGATTTCGGCCGCCAGATCGGCCGGCCCGACCTCGGCGTCTGGGCGGCGCGGGAGGCGCGCAACAAGGGCGAGAGCTTCTACGCGCGCGGCAGCTTCCCCGACGTCTCGATCGCGCCCGGCTTCGCGCGCTATTGGGCGCTGGCGCAGGGGATTACGCGGCAGGAAAGCTCGTTCGACCGGATGGCGGTCAGCAATGCCGGCGCGCGCGGCATGATGCAGCTGATGCCGGGAACGGCGCGGCAGGTCGCCGGCCAGCTGAGCCTGCCCTACGATTTCGGCCGCCTGACCTCCGACCCGTCCTACAACATGATGCTGGGAACCAGCTATTTCTCGACCCTGCTCGACCAATGGGGCGGCAATGCGGTGCTCGCCGTGGCGAGCTACAATGCCGGCGTCGGCAACGTCCGCCGCTGGGTCGCGGACAATGGCGACCCGCGTCTTCCCGGCGCCGACATGGTCCGCTGGATCGAGGACATCCCCTTCTCGGAGACCCGCAATTACGTGCAGCGGGTGCTCGAAAATGCGGTCGTCTACGACACGCTCGCGCCGGGCGGCGTGCAGCAGTCGAACCGGCTGTCCTTCTATCTGGGCAAGCCGGCAGCGGGCTAGAACCGCACCCGTCCGGCACGGCGATGCGCTAGAATGGAACGATGAACGATCGGCCCAATTACATCACGCCGGACGGCTACCGCCATCTGCGCGAGGAATATGAGGCCCTGTTCGGGGTCGAGCGGCCGAAGCTGGTCGAGACCATCTCATGGGCGGCCGGGAATGGCGACCGGTCGGAGAATGGCGACTATATTTACGGGCGCAGGAAGCTTCGCGAGATCGACCGCCGCCTGAGCTGGCTGTCGCGGCGGATGAAGGCGGCGAAGGTCGTCGACCCGGCCGCCCAGCCCGAGCGCGGGCGAGTCTGGTTCGGAGCGATCGTGCGCCTGATCGACGAGGGCGAACAGGAGCGGGTGGTAACGCTCGTGGGTGAGGACGAGACCGACGCCACTGCCGGGCGAATCGCCTGGAGCTCGCCGATCGGCCGCGCGATCCGCGGCGCGGCGGTCGGCGATTTGCGGCGCGTGTCGCTTCCCGCCGGCGAGCGGGAGCTGGAGATCGTCGCGATTTCCTACCCGTCCTGAACGATAGCAAGGCCGGCGGATGCTCCCTCGTTTCGGAGCTTCAACCCTCTTTGCCGAACGCCTGGCGTGCCAGAGCCTCGACGTCCGAATCGGCGGGCGCCGGATCCGTCGGCACCGCCGCTTCGAGCGCATCGGCGACGGCGGTGAGCGCGGCGATGCGCGCGGCCTTCTTGTCGCCGGCGTCGATGATGGTCCAGGGCGCCCAGCGCGTGCCGGTCCGCGCGAACATCTCCTCGGCGGCGGCGACATAATCGGCACGGCGGGCGCGGTTGCGGAAATCCTCGGCAGTCACCTTCCAGCGCTTCCAGGGATGATCGAGCCGCGCCTTCAGCCGCGCGTCCTGCACCTCTTGGGTGACGTGGAAGAAGAGCTTCACGACCAAAGTGCCGTCGAAGCATTGCTGCGCTTCGAATTCGTTGATCTCGTCATAGGCGCGGCGCCATTCAGCCTCGCCTGCATAGCCTTCCACCCGCTCGACGAGAACGCGGCCGTACCAGCTGCGATCGAAGATCGCGATCTCGCCGGCGGCGGGGAGCTTCGTCCAGAAGCGCCAGAGGAAATGGCGGGCCTTTTCCGCTTCCGTCGGCGCCTTGATTGGCCAGACCTCGAACGCGCGCGGGTCCCAGCCCGAGGTCATCCGCTGGATCGCCCCGCCCTTCCCCGACGCGTCCCAGCCTTCGGCGACGACGATCGCGCGCTTTTTGTGGACGATGGTGGCGACGAGGATGTGAGCGAGGCGCTTCTGGAGCGCGGCGAGATCGGCCTCATAATCGCCGGAATAAGGCGCGCCGGCCTCGTAGTCGGAAAGCTTGATGGCCATGACCAAACCTACCCGCTCGTCCCGAGCGAAGTCGAGGGGCGTCCGCTACGCCTCTGTGCCAGCCCGGGCGAATTATTCCGGCGCCACCGCTTCCGCCGGGTCCTTCTTCGCCGCACCCACCGGCGGGACCACACGGATGTGGAGCTCGCGCAGCTGCTTCATCGAGACTTCCGACGGCGCGTCCATCATCAGATCTTCGGCCTTCTGGTTCATCGGGAACAGCACGACCTCGCGGATATTGGGCTCGCCGGCGATCAGCATGACGATCCGGTCGATGCCCGGCGCCGAGCCGCCATGCGGCGGAGCGCCATATTTGAAGGCGTTGATCATGCCCGAGAAGTTGCGGTCGACATCCTCGCGGCTGTAGCCGGCGATCCCGAACGCCTTGTACATGATGTCCGGCCGGTGGTTCCGGATCGCGCCCGAGGACAGCTCCACGCCGTTGCAGACGATGTCGTATTGGTAGGCGAGGATGTCGAGCGGGTCCTTGGTCTTGAGCGCCTCCAGCTCCCCCTGCGGCATCGAGAAGGGATTGTGCGAGAAATCGACCTTCTTCGCCTCCTCGTCATAATCGTACATCGGAAAATCGACGATCCAGCAGAATTCGAAGCGATTCTCGTCGATCAGGCTCAACTGCTCGCCGGCCCGCGTCCGCGCCGCGCCGGCGAGCTTCGCCGCCTGCGCTTCCTTGCCGGCGGCGAAGAAGATGCCGTCATCGGGCCCGAGACCGAGCTCGACGATGAGCTTCCGCGTCGCCTCCTCGCCATGATTCTTGGCGATCGGGCCGCCGAGCTCGCCGCCCTTCTGGGTGATGTAGCCGAGACCCGCATGGCCTTCGGAGCGCGCCCAGTCGTTCATGTCGTCGAAGAATTTGCGGCTGTGGCCGGCGGTGCCGGGCGCCGGGATGGCGCGGACGACGTCGCAGCCTTCGACGATGCGGGCGAACAGGCCGAAGCCCGAGCCGCGGAAATGCTCCGAGACGTCGGTGATGACGATCGGGTTGCGCAGGTCCGGCTTGTCGGTGCCGTATTTCAGCATCGCCTCGCGATAGGGGATGCGCGGGAAGCTGCCCGCCGGCGTCACTTTCCTGCCCTTGGCGAACTCCTCGAACACGCCGGCGAGGACCGGCTCGATCGCGGCGAAGACGTCTTCCTGCGTCACGTAGCTCATCTCGAAATCGAGCTGGTAGAATTCGCCCGGCGAGCGGTCGGCGCGGGCGTCCTCGTCGCGGAAGCAGGGCGCGATCTGGAAATAGCGGTCGAAGCCGGCGACCATGATCAATTGCTTGAACATCTGCGGCGCCTGGGGGAGCGCGTAGAATTTGCCGGGATGGACCCGGCTCGGCACCAGATAGTCGCGCGCGCCCTCGGGGCTCGAAGCGGTCAGGATCGGAGTCTGGAACTCGGTGAAGCCCTGGTCGATCATGCGCCGGCGGATCGAGGCGATGACCTGCGAGCGGAGCATGATGTTGGCGTGGATGCGATCGCGGCGCAGGTCGAGATAGCGGTAGCGCAGGCGGATATCCTCGGGATAATCGGCCTCGCCGGCGACCGGCAGCGGCAGCTCCTCGGCCGCGGACTGGACGACGACATCCTCGGCGACGATCTCGATCGCGCCGGTCGGGAGGATGGGAATGGACGCCAACGGCCCCCGCGACCACACTGCCCCGGTGATCGTCACCACCGATTCAGTGCGCA
>JAQGLF010000175.1 GCA_028293025.1 Alphaproteobacteria bacterium | reverse complement strand
GGTGACGGCGGCGGGCGCGGGCGCCGGCTGGGCCGCCGGCGCGGCCGGCACGACGCCGAGGAAGCGGGCGCCGCCATTCCAATGGGCGAGCAGCCAGCCCATCGCCGCGAGGCCGAGAGCGAAGGCGATTAGAGCGAGGATCAGGGCCGCCGCGAGCGGCCGCTTCGGCCTCACCGCTCTTGCCGTCGGCTCATAATCCATCCGCACCACCTGCTCCCGCCCGCCGGGAATGCCCTTTACGCGCATCCTCGTTCTTGCACAGCTTCACCGCAAGCTCCAGCAAAGCCTCGTCGCGCGGCGCCCCGGACACCGCGATGCCGGCCCAGCCGCCGCCGGCCGCCGCCGCCGCCGCCGCGCTGATCGCGGCGATGACGATGCCGCTTTTCCGGGCCGCGAGGGAGGCGAACAGCGCCCCGGCCCGCGGCGAATGGATCATCGCGACCGCATCGCCCGGCGCTCCGGCCGCCTCGGGCAGCGCGTTCACGGCCTCGGACGCATAGACGATCCGGCTCTCGATGCGGAGGCCGGGTCCGGTCAGCGGCGCATGGTCGCGGCCGTGGAGATGGAGAGCGCGGCGGACGCCGGCCCGCGCCGCCGCTTCGGCCAAAGCGGCGCCGTCGCCCGGACCGGTCCGAACGTCCCCGAACCCCGCCGCCCGTGCCGCCGCGGCCGTGGCGTCGCCCACCGCCCAGCAAGGAAGCGGCGTGAATAGCCCCAGCGCGGGGCCGGCGCATCGTGCGGCATTGGCGCTGGTGAGGAACAGGGCATCGAAATCGCCGGGATCGGGCGGGTCCCAGGGCAGCGGCGCGATCGTGAACAGCGGGGCAATCACCGGCTCCAGCCCCAATGCCCGCGCCCGGGCCGCCGTCTCGCTCGCTCCCGGTTCCGGACGAAGGATGAGGACCACCCGGCTCACCCGGCGAACAGCGTCCTCAGAGCGGGGCTCGCCCGGCCGAGCAGCTCGGCGGCGAGCTCCGCCGGCCGGTCCTCCTCCTTCGCCATCGTGTAGACCATCTCCCCCGACTGGATCTCGCTGCCGTCGGGGGACAGGATCTCGCCCTGGAGGCGGATCCGTCCGCGGTCCATCTGCGCCAGCGCGGCAATGGGGGAATGGCAGGAGCCGCCGAGCCGTTCGAGCAGCCGCCGCTCGGCATTGACGCAGATATGGGTGGGGCGATGGTCGATCGCCTGGATGAGGATCCGGGTCTTGCGGTCGTCGGCGCGGATCTCGACGCCGATCGCCCCTTGGGACGGGGCCGGCAACAAGTCGTCCAGCACGACTCCCTGCTTGTGTCCGAGCCGCTCGAGCCCGGCCGAGGCGAGCAGGGTGGCATCGGCTTCGCCGAGCTGGATCCTGCGGAGGCGGGTCTCGACATTGCCGCGGAAGGGCACGATCGCCAGGTCCGGCCGCCGCGCCAGCAGCTGCGCGGTCCGTCGCGGCGAGGAGGTGCCGACGCGCGCGCCGGCGGCGAGCGCCGCGATGCTGTCGGCGCCGATCAGCCGGTCGCGCACGTCCGCCCGGGGCAGCATCGCCGCGATCGCCAGAATCGGAGGCCGCAATGTCTCGACGTCCTTCATCGAATGGACCGAGATATCGGTGAGGCCCTCGGCGAGCGCCCGGTCGAGCTCCTTGGTCCAGAGCGCCTTGCCGCCCGCTTCCGCCAGCGGTCGGTCGCGGATCATGTCGCCGCTGGTGGTGATCGGCATGATCTCGATCCGCTCGGGCCCCCAGCCATGGACATCCCGCAACGCCGTCGCCACGAGCCGCGCCTGGGCGAGGGCGAGCGGCGAGCCGCGCGTGCCGATGCGGAGCGTCTGGATCATGGGGCGCTTGTGCTAGCCGGTCCGGGGATGGCAGGGAAGCGGCGATGAGCCTGATCCTCGGCATCGAATCCTCTTGCGACGAGACGGCGGTCGCCCTGGTGACGCGCGAGCGCCGCATCCTCGCGCGGCTGGTGGCGGGACAGGAAAGCGCCCATCGGCCCTATGGCGGCGTGGTGCCCGAGATCGCCGCTCGCGCCCATGTCGAGATATTGCCGGACCTGATCGAGCAGACGCTGCGGGAAGGCGGCGTGGCGCTGGGCGACATCGACGCCATGGCGGCAACCGCCGGCCCCGGCCTGATCGGCGGCGTGATGGTGGGGCTGGTCGCCGCCAAGGGCCTCGCGCTCTCGACCGGCAAGCCGCTGGTCGCGGTCAACCATCTCGAAGGCCATGCTCTGTCGCCGATGCTGACCGAGCCGGAGCTCGCGTTCCCCTATCTGCTGCTGCTCGTCTCCGGCGGCCATTGCCAGCTGCTGCTGGTCGAGGGGCTCGGCCACTATCGCCGCCTCGCCACCACGATCGACGACGCCGCCGGCGAGGCCTTCGACAAGATCGCGAAGCTGCTCGGCCTCGGCTTTCCCGGCGGCCCCGCGGTGGAGCGGGCGGCCGAGCAGGGCGATCCCAAAGCGGTGCCGCTGCCGCGGCCGCTGATGGGGTCGGACGAACCCCATTTCTCCTTCGCCGGCCTGAAGAGCGCCGTGCTGCGCGCCTGCGAGAGCGGGCGCTGGCGCGCCGAGGACATTGCCGCTTCCTTCCAGCAGGCGGTGGTCGACTGTCTCGTCGACCGCACCGCCCGCGCCTTGGGCGCTGTGCCCGAGGCGAGTGCTTTGGTGGTGGCGGGGGGCGTCGCCGCCAATCGCAGCGTCCGCTCGGCGCTGGAGGCGCTGGCCTCGGCGCGCGGCCTGCCTTTCGTCGCGCCGCCGCTCTGGCTCTGCACCGACAATGCGGCGATGATCGCCTGGGCCGGCGCCCTCCGCTTCGAAGCGGGGCTGATCGACGGCCTCGGCGCGCCCGCCCGCGCCCGCTGGCCGCTCGATCCGGAGGCCGAACGGGTCCGCGGCGCCGGGGTGAAAGCGTGAGGATCGGTGTGATCGGCGGCGGCGCCTGGGGGACGGCGCTGGCGCAGGTCGCCGCCGAGGGCGGCGACACCCTGCTCTGGGCGCGCGAGCCGGAGGTGGTCGAAGCGGTGAATCTCCGCCACGAGAACAGCCTGTTCCTCCCGGGCATCGCCCTCGATCCGGCGATCAAGGCGACCGGCGATTTGGGCGCGCTCGCCGAGTGCGGCGCCTTGCTCGTCGTCACGCCGGCCCAGCATATGCGCGCGGTGCTCGCGTCGATGCCGCGGCTTCGCGTCCCCCTCGTCCTCTGCGCCAAGGGGATGGAAGAGCGGACGATGGAGCTGATGCACGAGATCGCCCGCGACGCGCAGCCGGAGGCGCCGGTCGCCGTGCTCTCGGGCCCCACCTTCGCCCATGAAGTGGCGGCCGGGCTTCCGGCCGCCGTCACTTTGGCCGCCGAGGACCAGGCGTTGGGCGAGAGGCTGCGCGATCGTCTCGCCCGACCCTGGTTCAGGCCCTATCTGTCCGACGACGTGGCGGGGGCCGAGATCGGCGGCGCGGTCAAGAACGTGCTCGCGATCGCCTGCGGCGTGGTCGAGGGACGGCGGCTCGGCCTCAACGCCCGCGCCGCCCTCATCTCCCGCGGCTTCGCCGAGATGACCCGCTTCGGCCTCGCCCGCGGCGCCCGCGCCGAGACCCTGGCGGGCCTGTCGGGGCTCGGCGACCTCGTCCTCACCTGCTCCTCGACCAACTCGCGCAATTTCAGCCTCGGCAAGGGTCTCGGCGAGGGCCGCTCCGCCGCCGAGCTGCTCGCCGACCGCCGCACGGTGGCGGAGGGCGCCTTCACCGCCCCGGTCCTGGCGCGGGCGGCGGCGGCGGCGGGGGTCGACATGCCGATCGTCGCGGCGGTCTGCGCCTTGCTCGCGGGCGAGGCTTCGGTGGATGCGATCGTCGAGAGGCTGCTGGCCCGGCCGCTCAAGGCGGAGGGGGTTTGATCAGCATCGTCATCCCGGCGAAGGCCGGGATCTCAGCCCGGAAAAGGCGCCGCGGCTAATCCCGCCGAGATCCCGGCCTCCGCCGGGACACGGAAGAGGTGCCGTCCCGGCACCTCTTCCTAGAAGTCCCGGCAGATGCCCTTATTCTCCCAATCGCCGTAGCGCGTCGGCTCCTCGCCTTTGGGGCCGCCGCTTTCCGTCTCCTCGCGCGGCGGACCCGGCGCGGGCGCGGGGTCGCCCTTCGTCCAGTGCTTCGGCGGCTTCAGATGGGGTGGGCGCTGGCCCATGGCGGCTCCGATTGAACAAGGCGGGTCTTGCCCCCACATTTCGGCCGTGAAGGGCGGCGACGCAAGATGAATGGCTTTCGGACGCTGATGCTGCTGGCGGCGCTGACGGCGTTGTTCATGGGCCTCGGATATATGCTCGGCGGCCCGGGGGGCGCCCTGGTCGCGCTCGTCGTCGCGGCGGTGATGAACCTCTTCACCTTCTGGAATGCGGATCGCATCGTCCTGTCGATGCACGGCGCCCATGAGGTGGACGGAAGCGATTGTCCCGTCCTCGTCGGCATCGTCCACCAGCTCGCCGCCCGCGCCGGCCTGCCGCCGCCGCGCGTCTACATCATCGATTCGCCCCATCCGAACGCCTTCGCCACCGGCCGCGACCCGGATCATGCGGCGCTCGCCGCGACCACCGGCCTGCTCGCCATCCTCGACCGCGAGGAAGTGGCGGCGGTGCTCGCCCATGAGCTCGGTCACGTCCGCAACCGCGACACCCTGGTCATGACGATGACGGCGACCATCGCCGGCGCGATCTCGATGCTCGCCAATTTCGGCTTCTTCTTCCGCGGCGGAGGCGGGCGCGGCAATCCGCTGGCGATGATCGCCTCCGTCTTCCTCGCGCCCTTCGCGGCGATGCTCGTCCAGCTCGCGGTCAGCCGCACCCGCGAATATGGCGCCGACCGCGCCGGCGCCGAGATCAGCGGCAATCCGCGCGCGCTCGCCTCGGCCTTGCGCAAGCTCGACGCCGCCGCCTCGCGCATCCCGAACCCGGTGGCGCTGCGCAACCCGGCCGCCGCCTCGCTCTACATCGTCCCGGCCGGCGGCCGCGACAGCCTCTTCTCGACCCATCCCGACACCGCCAACCGGATCGACCGGCTGGAGCGGATCGCAGCCACGATGGGTGCCCCAGTCCGGCGCACCGCCGTCCCGCCGAGCCGTCGGCGCGCGAGCGCGCTCGATCCGCTGAGGCGGCGAGGCTGAGCCGGGCCGAGCCTGCCGGCGCGCCGTCGCGCGC
>JAQGLF010000145.1 GCA_028293025.1 Alphaproteobacteria bacterium | reverse complement strand
GGCGCAGGCAGGCCGAAAAGAAAGATGGGCAGTGATCCTGGCGTCTGGACCATTGTCGTGCCTGCTGTTGGCGGTCGTGGCGCTGACCGGATGGGCGGGAGGGCCGCAGTCCGACGGCGTCGAGACGGGCTTGTTGGCACTCGGCCTGGCGCTCCAGGCGCTGCACTCATGCGTCTTCTCACTAATGCCGGGTCGCCGGAAACAGGCGACCGACGGCGAGCAACTGTGGGCGCTGGTGCGCCACGGCGGCCGGTATGAGCTCGATCGACCCACGATCTGGCTTGTCGCACTTCTCCAAAGCAACGTGCGGTTGAAGGAGCTTCCGCTCTGGTTGATCGAAACGGCGAAAAGCAGGTGCCCACTGTCGCCGGAAATGGCGCAGTTCGTCGATACAATCGACGCCGGACGAGTGCTCGACCGCGTTCCGGTTGACGTCGCAACCGTGCGCGGCCTGCTCGACGCATATCGCGGCCGCTATGGAGAGGACGAATGGGTCATGGGGTGCGATGCCTATCTCGCGGCGATATGGGAGGCGGATGCGGATCGGGCCCAGACGGCACTTGCGGCCATTCCCGCATTGCCCGACCCCCCGCCGCTCACGCTCGCCGCCCTGGCCGCGGTCGCCGCAAGAATCGGCGAGACAGAACTTGCCCGGCGGCATCTTGAGGAAATGCGCAAGGCGTTGAAGCGACAGTCGCCGTTCCGGAATCCCACGTTCGAAGATGTTCGCCGCCAGATCGAGGGACTGCTCGCCCCCTCGCCTGAGGCGCTGGTGCTCGATGGCCCGCGACCTCTATGCGCGCAAACCTGATGCACAAGCGCGAAGGCGGTTCAAGCGGCTGCGCTGGTGTCCGCCGGGCCGCCCTTCAGGACGAACCTCTTGTCGCAATAGCCGCAGTCGACATAGCCCTTCTCGTCGATCTGGAGGTAGACGCGCGGATGGCCGAGCGCGGGCCAGGTGTCGCCGGCGCCGTCGCAGGCGACGCGGGGGCTGGGCGTGTAGGCGATTTCGGGCGTGAACCGGTCGGTCTGCATAGGGCGGCGCTCTAGCAACGCCGCCCCGCCGCGACAACGCCCTTAGCTCTCGCTCTTCTCGTGCTCGGCGGTGCCGGGCTCGGCCTGCTTGCGGTGCATTTCGGCCGAAGCGCCGCCGCCGAGGACCGAGGCGGTGGCGACCTGGAGCTTGTTGTGGAGCCCGTGGATGACGCTGCGTTCGCCCGCCATCATCGCGTCATAGCCCGTCTTGGCGACGTCGGCCGGATCGTCCTTCTTCATCGTACCGACCTTGGTGTCCATCATGTCCGCGCGCTCGAAGAATTCGGTGTCGGTAGCGCCGGGCTTGAGCGACGTCACGGTGACGCCGCTCTCCTTGAGCTCGTTGTTCAGCGCGTCCGAGAAGCTGTCGATGAAGGCCTTGGAGCCGTTATAGACCGCCTGGAAGGCGCCCGCGATATGGCCGGCGATCGAGCCGGTGATCAGGATCCGGCCCTCGCCGCGCGCGGCCATCTGCCGTGCGACCTTCTGGATCAGATAGAGGGTGCCGGTGATGTTGGTGTCGACGACGTGGCGCCATTCCGCCGGATCCTGCTCGAGGAAGGCGCGGCCGAGGCCGTGGCCGGCATTGGCGAAGAGCGCATCGACCCGGCGGCCGCCGACCGCGTCGAGCAGCCGGTCGACTCCGTCAAAGGCGGACAGGTCGGTTTCGACATTGGTCACCTGGACGCCGAGGCCGTCGAGCTGGCGCGAGGCGTCGACCAAAGGCGTGTCGGCCGCGACGACGAGGTCGTAGCCGTCCTTGGCGGCGAGCTTCGCCAGCTCGAGGCCGATGCCGCTCGAAGCGCCGGTTACGATCGCGAGTTTGTCAGCCATGTCTTGCTCCTCTGGAAAGACGGATCAACCGAGGCCGGACGCGCCGGTTCCTCGCCGGCGGCACGGCTCGTCTCAAGCGGTGCGAGCTTCAGCCGAAGCGCGAAATGGTCGAAGGTGGCGGGCAGTCCGGCCGGGTCGAGCCCGGCCCCGGCTGGAAGCGCGGGCATCCGGCCGCGGATCAGCGCGGCGATCCAGGCGGAGGCGAGAAACAGCACCAGATTGCGTGCCGGGCATCCCGCCGGGCCGGTGCTGAACGGCACGAACGGCCAGGCCTCGGCGCGCCCGTCCAGCCAGATGTCGGGGACGAAGCGGTCGGCATAGGGAATGCGGCTGCCGTCCCGGTGGAAGAAGGGCAGGTGGATGAGCAGACCGGTACCGGCCGGGAGCGCGCTCGCCTCCCACTGAGTCTCGGCCCGCGTCTCGCGGAGCACGGCAGGGGTGGTCGGCCATAGCCGCAGCGTTTCGAGGAGGCAGGCGCGGCGGAATTCGTCGCTCTCCCGCGCCCGCGCGGCCGCCTGCGGGTGCAGCGCCAGCATGGCGAGCGTCCGGAAGCCGGCGATGGCGGCGGCGTCGAAGGCGAAGAGCCAGTGGGCAATCTGATGCTCGGGCGCGCTGCCCGCGGTCGCTCGGGCGCGGGCGAGGCCGCCGAGGCTGTCGGGCGGGGCCTCCGCCAGCCGTTCGCGTACCGAAGCGAGGAAGCGGTCGCGCAGGCGCTCGCGGCGAGGCTTGAGGAATGCCCAATTGGCGTCGGCGCGAAGCTTCTCGAGCGTGTCGGTGAGCCGTTCGTCGTCGCGGGCGGAGGGGCCGAATATCGCCTGCCTTACCATGCGGAACCAGGCCCGCTTGAAAGCGGGCCAGCCGAGTTGCTCCGCCGCGCGCAACGGCGCGGTCTCGGCTTCGATGCGCGCGGCGAGGCGGGGGGCGAGGCTGTGGACCGGACAGGCGCTCTCCAGCACCGCCTCGTTGAAGCGGCGGCGCTCGGCCCGCTCCCCGCCTTCCGACACGAGCACGCCCTCGGGCTGGAAATGGGCGAGCGCCGCCTGCTTCTCGCGGCTGGCGGCGGCGAAGGGTTCCGGAGTCCCGGCGAGGATTCGGCGGAGATGCCGGGGCGAGAGGATGACCGCCTGTTCCCGTAGCGGGAGTCGGAGGCGGAGCGGCCCGTCGCCATATTTGCGGCGCAGCCTCGCCAGCAGCCGGACGCCTTTTCCCTCGGTGCCGGTGCGGCGCAGCAGGCGGACGACAAATGGCCGGCGTATGATCAGCCCCTTGGCGAAGAGCGGCCCCGCCGCCAGCATCAGGATCGCCAGCGTGTCGGCGACGCTGGCTCGGGGAAGGCTTGCCGGGGACCGTGATCGCTGCACGCGCGTATAACGAGCGAGGCGCGAAGCCGCTCCTATGCGCGGCGCGGATCAGCCGTTAAACGCCCCCCATGACCGAAGCCGCCATCGCGATCGTCGATCTCCAGAAAACCTATCAGGGCGGCAAGAGGGCGCTGGACGGCGTCAGCATCGACGTGCCGCGCGGCCAGATTTTCGGGCTGCTCGGGCCGAACGGGGCGGGCAAGTCGACCCTGATCAACATCCTCGCCGGCCTCGTCAACAAGAGCGGCGGCACCGCCACCATCTGGGGCTTCGACATCGAGAAGCACCCGCGCAACGCCAAGGCCTCGATCGGCATCGTGCCGCAGGAGATCGTCTTCGATCCCTTCTTCACCCCGGCCGAGACGCTGGAGATCCAGGCCGGCCTCTACGGGGTCCCGAAGGAGCGGCGGCAGACCGCCGAGCTGCTCCGCGCCATGCATCTGGAGGACAAGGCGAACGCTTATGCGCGCACCCTGTCGGGCGGCATGAAAAGGCGGCTGCTGGTCGCCAAGGCAATGGTCCATTCGCCGCCGATCCTGATCCTCGACGAGCCGACGGCGGGCGTCGACATCGAGCTTCGCCAGCAGCTCTGGACTTATGTACGCGAGCTCAACCGGCGCGGCGTCACCATCGTCCTCACCACCCATTATCTGGAAGAGGCCGAGAAGCTCTGCGACCGGATCGCGATCATCAATCACGGCCGGCTGATCGCGAACGAGACGACGCGGACCCTGGTCGGGATGGCGCAGGAGAAAGCGGTCGAAGTCGTCGTCGACCGCGACGTGACGCATGTGCCGGAGGCGTCCTGCTTCGAGAAGATCGAGCTCAAGGCCGAGCGGACGCTGGCGATCACCTATCGCAAGGACAAGGTGAATGCCGGCGAAGTGCTGGCGGCGCTGCAGCGCGAGGGGCTCGGCATCGTCGACGTCTCGACCCGCGAAGCCGATCTGGAGGACGTGTTCCTGAACCTGACGAGGGCGGCGAACGCGAATGGCTGAGGCGGCCGCGTGAGCGAAGCGCGCGCTTTC
>JAQGLF010000117.1 GCA_028293025.1 Alphaproteobacteria bacterium | reverse complement strand
CAGGCCCCAGACGATCTGGACCCCGAACAGGCCGCAGCACATCCGCGCCAGCGCCAGCCGCGTCAGGCTGCGTCCAGGCGGCGCATCAGGCTCTTCCACTTGCCTTGTCCCCGCGCCGGCTTGCAAGCTCGCCCCTTCGATGCGCTATGTCGGCGTCCGACCGAACCGAAGCTTGTCCGCAATGGCCGATAACAGCAACAGCAAAACCACCCTGGAGGATCTGGCGCGGCTCGCCGGCGTGTCGATCTCGACCGTGTCGCGCGCGCTCAACGACCAGCCGCCGATCAGCACGCGCACCAAGCACCGCATCTGGGCGCTCGCCCGCGATCACAATTATCCGTTCCGGGATTCGATGCCGACGGCGCCGATCGGCGCGGAAGGGTCGATCGTGATCGTCACGCCGCACATGCGGGGCCGGCCGCTGCCGCTGTCCCATCCCTTCTTCCTCGAATTGCTGGCGAGCATCGGCGAGGCGGCGCGCGCGCGCAGCTGCGATTTCACCGTCAGCCATGTCGCGCCGGCCAGCCTCGACGATCTGGTGGTGGCGACCTCGACCAGCCGGGCGAGCGGCGTCATCTTCCTCGGCCAGAGCATGCTCCACGAGGAGTTCAACCAGCTCGCGGACACCAATGCGCGCTTCGTCGTCTGGGGCGCGCACATGCCGGGGCAGAGATATCGCTCGATCGGCTCCGACAATCTGCTCGGCGGCCGCCGGGCGACGCTGCATCTGGCGCGGCTCGGCCGCAAGGCGATCCTCTTCCTCGGCGGCAGCGACCCCGAGGCGCGCCAGCGCAGCCGCGGCTATCTCGACGCGCTGGAGGAATGCGGGCTCGAGGCGGACCCGAAGCTCATCACCCCGGTCGAGTTCGAGCTCGAATCGGCGGAGGCGGCGGTCGGCCGCTTGTTGCGGCGGGGCATCGCCTTCGACGGCATCGTCGCCGCCAGCGACCTGATCGCGCTCGGCGCCATCCGCGCCTTGCGCCGCGCCGGCATCTCGGTTCCGGGCGACGTCTCGGTGGTCGGCTATGACGACATGCTGCTGAGCCGCCTCAGCACGCCGGCTTTGTCGACGATCCGGCAGGACACGCTGCTGGCGGGCCAGGCGCTGGTCGCCAGCATCCTCGATCCGGGGCTGGATTCCTCGCCCGGCTATCTGCCCACCGAGCTGATCGTGCGGGAATCCTGCGGCGGGTAACCCGGTTCTCCAGGATCACCCACACCGTTCGGGCTGAGCTTGTCGAAGTCCTCCCTTCTTCCTTCCAAATCCAGACAGAAAAGAAAGGGAAGGCTTCGACAGGCTCAGCCCGAACGGGTGGGTTTGCTTCAACCCGCCGCGCGCTTGAGCCGGTCGACCAGCCGCTCGCGCGCGGCGAGCACGTCCGCCTGGCGGGCGATCAGCAGGTCACGGGACAGGAAATGGCCGGTGATGACGAGGCCGGCGAGCACGTCCGGCCATTCGGCGCTGCCGCCGGACAGCAGGAAAGGCGGCAAGGCGAAGAGCCGGTCGCGATATTCCGCCGCCGCACCCGCGCTCACCGCCCGACCGCTCCTCGGGCTAACATAAGCGAGATCCTCCCGCGCGCCCGTCGCCGCGCATTCCGACAGATCGAGGCCGAAGCCGAGCTCGGCGAGCAGCAGCAATTCGTAGCGGACGAGGGCCGCCGCCCAGAAGCGCGCACTCGGCGCCGCCTCGATCGCCGAGAGCAGGCCGTCCAGCGCCTCGTAGAGCTTGGGAGTGTCCTGGCCCTCGGGCAGCGCCGACGCGGTCAGGGCCGTGGACCAGTCGATCGCCGCCGCCGCCAGCGGCTCTTCGAGCAGGGCGCCGCGGCTGGCGACCAGCTCCACGCCGAGATGGGGAAGCTGCTCGTCGGTGCGGGCGCGATACTCGGCCTGGACGAGGTTGCCGGCCATCAGCACCGGCCGCAGCCGCCGCGAACGGCCGCCACGGACATAGCCGGCCTGGATGCCGTCATGGGGCGTCAATGCGCGCACGATCGCCCCATGCTCCCCATGCGGCCGCACGGCGCAGATGATGGCAAGGGTTTCGAGCCGCATGTGCCTTTTTGAACCACCTTCGCGCGGAGAGCGCGTACCGGCGCCCACGGTAACCCATTGGCTACGTCTTTGCTCTAGGGCTCCGGGCCTCGGAATGGGACAGCCACGTTGAAACTGGACAGGATCGAAAGGCCGCGGCCGCGGACGTTCGCCGTCCGGCTCGACCGCCCGCCGCCCGCCGGCTGCGACGCGGCCTTCCCGGCCGATTTCGGCCGCCGCTTCGCCGTCTTCGGCGATGCCGAGGAGGAATTCGACTGGGGCGCGCCGCTCAGCCGGGACTCGACCCGCACCGACGCCTTCGCCGCCCTCCCCGTCGCCACCCGTTTCTTCGGCGAGCATGGCGTGATCCCGACCTATGTCGCCGACTGGCCGGTGGCGACCAATCCCGCCAGCGCCGAAGCGCTGCGGGCGATGACGGAGGCCGGCTGCTGCGACGTCGGCGCCCATCTCCATCCCTGGGTGAATCCGCCGCATGAGGAAGCCGTCAATCCGGCGAACAGCTTCGCCGGCGCTTTGCCCGAGCGGCTGGAAGCGGCCAAGCTTCGCCTGCTGACCGAGCGGATCGCAGCGCTCACCGGCCAGCGGCCGCTCGCTTACCGCGCCGGCCGCTACGGCGTCGGTCCGAACACGGCGCGGCTGCTCCAGGAGCTCGGCTATCGGCTCGACGTCTCGGTCCGCGCGCGCTTCGATTATGCCGCCGAGGGCGGTCCCGATTTCACCCACCATCCGATCCGCCCTTATTGGGTCGGCGAGCAATTGCTGGAAGTGCCGCTCACCACCTGCCTCGCGGGACCGCTCGGCCGCTGGCCGGCGCTGGCGCGGAGCGCGCGGCTGCGCGGGCCGCTGGCGCGTACGGGGCTTCTCAACCGCATTCCGCTGACGCCCGAGGGCGTGCCGCTGGCCGAAGCGAAGGCGGCGATCGAGCATTTGCTGGACCAGGGGCAGGCCCTGTTCAGCCTCTCCTTCCACACACCGACGATCGTGCCCGGCCACACGCCCTATGTCCGCGACGCGGCCGACCTCGCCGCCTTCTGGAGCTGGTGGGAAGGCGTGTTCGACCTGTTCGCCCGCCGCAACGTCACGCCGGTCCGTTCCGGCGACATCTACGCGGCCGCAGCGCGACCATGCTGAGCGGAGCCGCCGCCATCGCCGCCGAGCCGCCGCGCGAGGACCCGCGGGCGGCGCCCGGCGCCCTGTCGGTCCGCATTCGCAATGCCCGCGACCTCCCGCCCGACTGGCAGCGGCCCTGGGACAGGCTTGCCGAGGATTGCGCGGAGCCGAACGTCTTCTCGGAGCGCTGGTTCGTGGAAGCCGGCATCCGCCACCTCCTGCCGCCGGGCGAAACCTGGGTCGTCAGCGTCTGGCGCGGCGAGAGCGACCTGATCGGCCTGCTGCCGGTGCGGATCGAGCGGCGCTACGGCCGCACGCCCGTCGCCCATGTCCAGAACTGGGCGCATCACCAGAGCTTCCTCGGCACGCCCCTCATCCGCCCGGGCGAAGAGGCCGCCTTCTGGACCGAGATGCTGAAGGCCCTGGACGCGGCGCCCTGGGCGCGCGGCTTCTTCCACATGACCGGGCTGGTCGAGGACGGGCCGGTGCATCGCGGCCTGGCCGAAGCGGCGGCGGCTCTGGGCCGGCCCTCTCCAATCGTCCATCGCAGCCGCCGGGCCCTGCTCGAAAGCAGGCTGTCGCCGCAGGCTTATTACGAGCAGGCGGTACGCAAGAAGAAGCGCAAGGAGCTCGCCCGCCTCTCCGCCCGACTGGGCGAGCTCGGCACGGTCTCCGTCTCGCGCGCGGGTTCGGCGGAAGAGGCGGCGCGCTGCTGCGACGAATTCCTCGCTCTGGAAGCCGCAGGCTGGAAGGGCCGCGCCGGTTCGGCGCTTGCTTCGCACCCGTCGAAGCACGCTTTCTTCCGCGACGCCGTCGCCGGCGCGCAGGCGGCGGGGCGGCTCGAATTCCTCCGCCTCGCCCTCGACGGCCGGCCGATCGCGATGCTGGTCAACTTCCTCGCGCCGCCCGGCGGCTTCACCTTCAAGATCGCCTTCGACGAGGAGTTCGCCCGCTTCTCGCCCGGCGTGCTCGTCCAGATCGAGAATCTGAAGCTGCTGGAGCGGGCCGACATCGCCTGGACCGACAGCTGCGCGGTCGAGAACCACCCGATGATCAACAGCCTCTGGACCGAGCGCCGCGCGATCGTCCGCGTCACGATTCCGCTCGCCGGCCGCCGCCGCCGCGCGCTCCATGCGGGCGCCCGCGCCCTCGAAACCGGATCGGCGCTGCTGCGCCGCCTGATCACCCCCAGGGAAAGCGAAAAATGAGCATTTTCTCCGACAACGATCTCGAGCGCTTCGGCGCGCTCTATCCCGAGCGGCCCGGCAAGCTCACCCACGGCCTCGCCGGCCATCCCTTGCTGACGCTGGAAGCCCTGGTCGGCCTCGCCGGCCGGCTCGACCCGAAGCATGTCGAATATAATGCGGGCGACCTGCCCTATGGCGTCGAGCCCGACGCGGTCCCCCGCACCGGCCTCAGCGCGCAGGAGACGATCCGCCGCATCGAGGAATGTGGCAGCTGGATGGTGCTGAAGAACGTCAATCTCGATCCCGCTTACGGCGCCCTGCTCGAGGAGACGCTGGCCGAGGTGGCGCCCGTGATCGAGCCGGTGTCGGGGGAGATGCTGACCAAGGTCGGCTTCATCTTCGTCTCCTCACCCGGCGCGGTGACTCCGTTCCATCTCGATCCGGAGCATAATATCCTGCTCCAGATAAAGGGCTCGAAGACGATCATGATCGTGCCCGGCGAAGAGGATGTCGTGCCGCACGAGAAGCACGAAGCCTATCATGTCGGCGGCCACCGCAACGTCGCCTGGCACGACGAATATGAGTCTCGTGGCGAGAAATTCGAGCTCACCCCCGGCGAAGCGGTGCACGTCCCCCTGATGTGGCCGCATTGGGTGAGGAACGGACCGGAGCCGTCGGTCAGCTTCTCGATCACCTGGAAATCGCACTGGATCTACCAGGAGGCGGACGTGCGGGGGATGAACCACTTGCTCCGCCGCTTTGGCATCGATCCGAAACCGCCGGCGCCTTTTCCGCAGCGCAACATGGGCAAGGCGCTGGCCTATCGGGCGATACGGAAAGCGCGGCAGATGGGGGCGTGAAGCCTCAAATCCTATTCCCCTAAGACCAGTCGGCGCTGAACACGGCCATTGCGAGAAAGGCGGTCGTGATCGCGACCGCTGCCGTTACCCAAAAAGTCCCGAATATCAGAACTTTCCTATCCTTCTCCCTCACCTGCTCCCTCCGCCTCCACCCACCTGGGAAAGCTTCTAAAGCACCCGGCCTCTTGTCATTCGGTGAAGAAGCGGGGCTATTCACGTTAGCCGCTCGGATGGAAATAATCGTAGATGCCGCGTGCCATCGCCCTCGAGATGCCCGGCGCCTTTTCGAGATCCTCCAGCGCAGCGCCCCTGACCGCTCGGGACGTGCCGAAATGCATCAGCAGCGCCCGCTTCCGGCTCGGGCCGATGCCGGGGACTTCGTCGAGCGGGCTCGAGGCCATGCTCTTGGCGCGCTTCTGGCGGTGGGCGCCGATCGCGAAGCGGTGGGCCTCGTCGCGCAGGCGCTGGAGGTAGAAGAGCACGGGCGAGTTGGTCGGCAGGGTGATCTCGCGCCCGCCCGGCATGTGCATGATCTCGCGGCCGGCATTGCGGTCCGGCCCCTTCGAGATGCCGACCACCGGGATGTCGTGGATGCCGGCGCATTCCAGCGTCTCGACCACCGCGTTGAGCTGGCCCTTGCCGCCGTCGATCAGCAGCAGATCGGGCCATTCGCCGCGGCTGCGGTCGGGATCCTCCTGCTCGAGCCGGGCGAAGCGGCGGCCGAGCACCTCGCGCATCATCGCGAAATCGTCGCCCGGC
>JAQGLF010000055.1 GCA_028293025.1 Alphaproteobacteria bacterium | reverse complement strand
TGGCCGGTCACCTGGCTGCTCGCCGGCGGCTTCACCAGGCAGCACCCGACGCCCGAGCAATTCGCCTTTGCGGTGGCTTTGTCGCGGATCACCATCCCCTATCTGATGCTGATCTCGCTCGCGTCCCTTCTGGGCGGCATCCTCAACTCGCTCGAGAAATTCTGGGTCAATGCGGCAGCGCCGATCCTGCTCAACATCGCGATGGTCGCCGCTCTATGGTTCTTCCACGGCCACGGGCCCGACGCCGCTTACGAGACGGCGCGGGCGCAGGCGATCTCCATCCCGATCGGCGGCGCGCTCCAGCTCGGCTGGCTGATGCTCGCCTGCCGGCAGGCCGGCGTGAGCCTGAAGCTGAGGCGCCCGCGCTTCGACGCGGAGATGAAGCAGCTGCTGAAGCTGATCCTCCCCGCCGCCACCGGCGCCGGCGCGTCCCAGATCAATCTCCTCATCTCCGGCACGCTCGGCGGCTACCTGCTGGCGGCAGGGTCGATCTCCTCGATCAACTATGCCGACCGCCTGAACCAGTTACCGCTGGGGATGATCGGCATCGGGCTCGGCACCGTCCTCCTTCCCACCGTCTCGCACCTACTCGCCAGCGGCCGCGACGCCGAGGCGATGCAGACGCAGAATCGCGGGCTCGAGCTGGCCTTGTTCCTGACCCTCCCCGCGACCGCGGCCTTCGTGTTCGGCGCAGAGCCGATCGTGCGCGGCATCTTCCAGCACGGCGTCTTCTCGGCCGCCGATACCGTGCGCGTGGGGGCGGCGCTCAGCGCCTTCTCGCTCGGCCTTCCCTCCTACGTGCTCGTGAAGGTGCTGACGCCGGGCTATTATGCACGGGGGGATACGAAGACGCCGGTCCGCTACGCGATCATCTCCGTCGGCGTGAACATCGTCGGCAATTTGATCCTCATTCCCACGGTTGGGATTATCGGCCCGCCGCTCGCCACCGCCCTCTCGTCGACCGTCAACATCGGGATGCTGTGGCGGACGCTGCGGAGCCGCGGCCATTTCGAGACGGACCGGCAGCTGCGCCGCCGCGCGCCGCGCATGGGGCTCGCGGCTTTGATCATGGGAGGCCTGCTCTATTTCGCGGCGCCCTATTTCGATCCGTATCTGACCCGGTCGCTGCTCGTGCGGATCGTTGCGCTCGGCATCCTCGTGGGGGCCGGCGGTGCCGTCTATGCCGCCGCCTGCTTTGCGACGGGGGCCTTCGCGCTCGACGACATCAAGCTGCTGCTTCGCCGCCGGGAGCGCGAAACCTAGCGGCGGACCAGGAACGCTCCCGCGAGGACGAAGAGCACGCCGAGGACGCGCATCGAGCTCACCTCGACGCGGGGCACACCGAAGGCGCCGAGCCGATCGAGGAGCAGGGCCATGACCAGTTGGCCGGCGATCGCCACCATCAGGAAATAGGTGACGCCCATGCGCGGCGCCGCGAAGGCGGCGACGGCGACAAAGACCGCCCCGTAGAAGCCGCCGATCCACGCATACCAGGGGAGCGCCCTGATCGCTCCGGCACCGGGCCGGGTGCCGAGGGCGAAGGCGACGGCGGCGAGCGCCAGGCTGCCGACGAGGAAGGAGACCAAGGCCGCATTGACCGGCGAGCCGACGCCGCGGGCAAGCAAGGCGTTGGTCGGCGCCTGGATGGCGATGAACATGCCGGCAAGGAAAGCGCCGACGACCGCAGGCAGGACGAGCGGGTTCAGCTTTCCAGCTGCCGCGTCAGCAGGCGGATGTCGGCGTCGAGCTCGGCGTCCTGCGCGCGCAACTTCTCGATCTGCCTGACGGCGTGGATCACCGTCGTATGGTCGCGGCCGCCGAAGCGCCGGCCGATCTCGGGGAGCGAGCGCGGCGTCAGCTGCTTGGAAAGGTACATCGCCACCTGGCGCGGGCGCGCGACCTCGCGGGCCCGGCGGGCCGAGGTCATCTCGGCCTTGCGGATGCGGTAATGTTCGGAGACGCGACTCTGGATCTCGTCGATCGAGATGCGGCGCTGGTTGGCGCGGAGCGTCGAGGCCAGCACCTCGGTGACGAAGTCGAGGTCGATCACCCGGTTCTGCATCGAGGCATAAGCGGCGATGCGGTTGAGCGCGCCTTCCAGCTCGCGCACGTTGGAGCTGATCCTTTTGGCGAGGAACATGACGACGTCTTCCGGCACCTTCACGTCCGGAAGCGTCTCGAGCTTCTTGATGATGATGTTTAGGCGCAGCTCGAGGTCGGGCGCGTTGATGTCGGCAACCAGGCCCCAGCTCAGGCGGGAGAGGATGCGCGGCTCGAGCCCATCGAGATCCTGCGGGGCCCGGTCGGAGCTGATCACGAAGCGTCGGCCGCCCGAGATGATCTCGTTCATCGTATGGAAGAATTCTTCCTGGGTCGATTCCTTGCCGGCGATGAACTGGACGTCGTCGATCATCAGCAGGTCGGCCGATCGGAGATGCTGCTTGAAGCGGATCGTCTCGTTGGCGCGGAGAGCGGCGAGGAACTCGACGGTGAAGCGCTCCGCCGACATGTAGATGATCTTCGCGCGCGGGTGCAGGCGGTGGAATTCGTGGCCCATGGCGTGCAGCAAATGGGTCTTGCCACGGCCGGTGCCGCCGTGGAGGAAGAGCGGGTTGAACGCGACCTTTTCGGTGGTCGCGAGCGTGCGGGAGGCGCTGTAGGCGACCTCGTTCGCCTTGCCGACGACGAAATTCTCGAAGCGGTAACGCGGCTCCAGCGCGACGGCGTAGAGACCGGTCCTCGCCTCGGCCGGTTCCTCGGATGCGGGCGGCGCCGGAATCTCGACGACCGCCGCCGTCTTCGGCGCGGCGGCGCCGACGCCGATCCGGATGTGGCGGACCGTCGGGCAGGCGGCGCGCCAGGCCAGAGCGAGCCGTTCGGCGAAATGGGTCTGCACCCAATCGGCCATGAACTGGGACGGCAGTTCGAGGCGCAGGGTAAAGCTGTCCGAGTCGAAATTGCCGAGCGCGA
>JAQGLF010000040.1 GCA_028293025.1 Alphaproteobacteria bacterium | reverse complement strand
ACGCGCGATTTCGCGACGCCCGAGGAGGCCGAAGCCTCGCCGCTCGCCGAGGCGCTCTTCTCGACCGGCGACGTCGAGGGCGTGTTCTTCGGCCGCGACTTCATCTCGGTGACGGCGGCGCCGGGCGTCGCGTGGAAGGATCTGAAGCCGCAGGTGCTGAGCGTGCTGCTCGACCATTTCTCCAGCGCGGCGCCGCTCTTCCGCGCCGGCCGGGCCGACGACATCCTCGTCGATGGCGAGGCCGGCTTCGACGACGATCCCGCCGATGCCGACATCGTCGCCCAGATCCGCGAGCTGATCGAGACCCGGGTGCGGCCGGCGGTCGCGCAGGACGGCGGCGACATCGTCTATCGCGGCTTTCGCGGCGGCAAGGTCTTCCTCGCCATGCACGGCGCCTGCTCGGGCTGCCCCTCCTCGACGGCGACGCTGAAGCAGGGAATCGAATCGCTGCTCAAACATTATGTCCCCGAGGTCGAGACGGTCGAAGCGGTCTAGTTGGTTTGCGGCGCGACCTCTGAAGCGTGTCTCCGAGTCTTCGGCGCGGCGGCCTGAAGCCGGCACGCGTATGATCGCTCGAGTCCGCTATCGACTTCGAGCGGGCGGCTCATCTAGGAGCCCTTCATGATCCTCGTCATCGAGACCGCAAGCGCGGCCTGCTCGGCCGCGTTGATCGAGGGCGAGGCGCTGATCGACGAGCGCCACGAGATCGTCGGCCGCGGCCATGCCGAGCGGCTGCTGCTTCTGATCGAGGAATTGCTGCGGGGAAGGCGCCCCGATGCGATCCTGGTCGATCTCGGCCCGGGCAGCTTCACCGGCGTCCGCGTCGGCCTCGCCGCGGCGCAGGGGCTGAGGATCGGCTGGGGCGTGCCCCTGCACGGTTTTTCCTCGGCCGCGTTGCTCGCCGTCCAGGCCGGCGGGCGGGAGGCGGCGATCGCCATATCCGGCGGACACGGGCAATTATTCGTGCAAAGCTTCGGCCATGATCCGCTCGCGCCCCGCGACCCGTTGCGCTCGCTTCCGCCGGAGGAGGCGGCGCGGGTGATTCGCGCCCCGCTCGTCCTCGGCTCGGGCGCGGCCGCTTTGGTCGCGGCGCGCGGCGATGGCGAGGCGGTCGACGCGCTGCCGCGCGCGGCCGATGCGCGCTTCCTGCCCGAGGCGCTGTGCAGCCTTCCGCCGCGGCCGATCTACGGCCGCGCGCCCGACGCGAAGCCGCCAGAGGCGAAGCAAGGCAGGTGAGCGCCTCCGGCCTCGTTCTGGAAGCCGGCGGGGCCGCCGACCTCGACGCCGTGATGCGGGTGATGGAGGACAGTTTCGACCCGGCTTATGGCGAAGGCTGGACGGCGCCCCAATGCGCGGGCCTGCTGCCGATGGCCGGCGTCTGGCTGACTTTGGCGCGCGACGGCGGGGCCATCGCCGGTTTCGCCCTGTCGCGCGTGATCGCCGGGGAAGCGGAGCTGCTTCTCCTCGCCGTCGGCAGCAAACGGCAGAAAAGCGGCATCGGCGAGTTGCTGCTCAATCGCTTCATCGAAGACGCGCGGCGGCGCGGGGCGCGGCAGCTTCACCTGGAGGTACGCGACGGCAACCCGGCGGTGAGGCTCTACAAGCGCGCGGGTTTTTCCCAAGTCGGCCGGCGCCGGAATTATTATAGCGGCCGGAATGGAGAGCTTTTCGACGCGCTTACCTTGGCGAGGACTTTCGACGATTGAGAGAAAGGGGACGGCAGATGCAATTGCCGCTTGTAAAAACCCCCAAAACGGATCATTTGCCCGTCAGGGGGAATGGCATTTCCGCCGTGGCAACAAATGACAGGCTTTAGAATGGCTGAAAACAGCGAACTCACCGAAACCTTGATCACCCTCACTGCCGACATCGTCTCGGCCCATGTCAGCAATAACAGCGTCGCCGTAAACGACCTGCCCCAGCTGATCCAGAACGTGCACAATGCGCTGTCCGGCCTCGGCGCCCGGCAGGAAGAAGCACCGGTCCGGCCCGAGCCGAAAGTCTCGATCCGCTCGTCGATCAAGCCCGATTACATCGTCTGCCTGGAAGACGGGAAGAAGCTGAAGATGCTGAAGCGGCATCTGATGACCCATTACCAGATGACCCCCGACGAATATCGCCAGAAATGGGGCCTCAACGCCGATTATCCAATGGTCGCGCCCAATTATGCCGAACAACGGCGGGCCCTGGCCAAGAAGATCGGCCTCGGCACCAAGCGCCGCCGGACCGGCCGCGCCGCCAAATAAGCTTCGGGGCCGGGGCCTCCGGGTCCCGGCCCGTCTTTACCGCGCCGGCCTTTCGGCTGTACGGACGTCGACATGAGCCGCAGGATCGACATTGAGGCCCTGTGCGCGGAAAAGGGCCTGCGCATCACCGAGCAGAGGCGCGTGATCGCCCGGGTCCTCTCGGAGTCGGAGGATCATCCCGACGTCGAGGCCCTGCACGCCCGCGCCGCGGCGATCGACAGCGGCATCTCCATCGCCACCGTCTACCGCACCGTCCGCCTGTTCGAGGAGGCCGGGATCCTCGAGCGCCACGATTTCGGCGACGGCCGCGCCCGCTACGAAGCGGCGCCCGAATCCCATCACGACCATCTGATCGACGTCGAGACCGGCAGGGTGATCGAATTCGCCGACGACGAGCTTGAGACCCTGCAGAAGAAGATCGCCGAACGGCTCGGCTTCCGCCTCGTCGACCACAGGATGGAGCTTTACGGGGTATCCCTCGGCAGGAAGAGCTAGGCTCCAGGGTGGGACGGCTTCGTTTCTGGCTGCGGACCGCGGGAATCGTGGGCGGGCTGCTCGTCTGCGTTCCGCTGCATTATCTGTGGGTCCTGTTCGGCGACTCGCCCTGGCCGCGCTTCTTTCTGGGGTGGGTCGGCCGGGCGGCGGGGGTCAGGATCCGCATCGTCGGCGCGCCGCTGAAGCGCGACGTCCTCTTCGTCTCCAACCATACCAGCTGGCTCGACATCATGATCCTCGCCGGGACGACCGGCACCGCCTTCGTCGCGAAAGGGGAAGTGGCGCGCTGGCCGGTCGCCGGCTGGCTGGCGAAGCTCAACCGCACCGTGTTCATCGCGCGGGCGCAGCGCAGCACCGTCAAGGACCAGGCCGATGCGCTGCGCAGCGCGCTCGCCTCCGGCCGCCCGATCGCCCTGTTCCCGGAAGGGACGACGGACGGCGGCCATGAGGTGCTGCCGTTCCGCGCCAGCCTGCTCGCCGCCTTGTTCCCCCCTCTGCCCCGCCTGCGCGTCCAGCCGGTCGCGATCGCCTTCGACCGCACCGCCCGCGACATCGCCTGGATCGGCGAGGAAGGCGCCGGGGACAATGCGCGCCGGGTGCTGTCGCGGCCCGGCACCATCCCGGTCAGCGTCCGCTTCCTCGCCCCCGTCGATCCGGCCGCGGCGGGCGATCGCAAGATGCTGGCGGAGCAGGCCCGGGCGGAGATCGTCGAGTCCCTCGAGGCTTTCGAAGCCGGGGACGATCGCCTATAGCCGGGCGATGAACAGACCAGCGCCAAAGACCTTCCAGATCAAGTCGTTCGGCTGCCAGATGAACGTCTATGACGGCGACCGCATGGCCGAATTGCTCGAGGCGGAGGGGCTGGAGGCGGCCGGCGAGGGCGCGGCCGATCTCGTTGTGCTCAATACCTGCCACATTCGCGAGAAGGCCGCCGACAAGGTCTATTCCGAGATCGGCCGGCTGAAGCGCGACGACGGGTCGCGGCCGATGATCGCCGTCGCCGGCTGCGTCGCCCAGGCCGAGGGCGCCGAAATCCCCCGGCGGGCGCCGTCGGTCGATATCGTCGTCGGCCCCCAGGCCTATCACCGGCTGCCGGAATTGATCGGCCGGTCGCTTCAGGGCCTGAAGGCGGTCGACACCGACATGCCGATCCAGTCCAAGTTCGGTGCGCTGCCCGGGCGACGGCGGCAGGGGCCGAGCGCCTTCCTCACCGTCCAGGAAGGCTGCGACAAATTCTGCACCTATTGCGTCGTCCCCTATACCCGCGGCGCCGAGATGTCCCGGCCCTGGGCGGCGGTGATGGAGGAGGCGCGGGCCCTGATCGATGCCGGTGCGAAGGAAATCGTCCTGCTCGGCCAGAACGTCAATGCCTGGGAGAGCGAGGACGCGGCCGGCCGCCGCCAGGGCCTGGACGGCCTGGTCCGCGCGCTCGACCGGCTGCCGGGGCTGGAGCGGATCCGCTATACGACCAGCCACCCCAACGACATGAAGGAAGGGCTGATCCGCGCCCATGCGGAGGTCGGAAAGCTGATGCCCTATCTCCACCTCCCGGTTCAGTCGGGAAGCGACCGGGTGCTGAAGGCGATGAACCGCAGCCACAGCGCCGGCTCCTATCGCGCGCTCATCGAGCGGGTGCGGGCGGCGCGGCCGGACATCGCCATTTCCGGCGACTTCATCGTCGGTTTTCCGGGCGAGAGCGAAGCCGAGTTCGAGGCGACGCTGAAAATCGTCGGGACGGTGAACTACGCGCAGGCTTACTCGTTCAAATATTCCCCCGACCCGGGACCCCAGCCGCCAGCATGGAAGACCAGGTGCCGCCGCAGGTGAA
>JAQGLF010000024.1 GCA_028293025.1 Alphaproteobacteria bacterium | reverse complement strand
ACCATCTCGAGCACCAGCACGCGGTCGAGCACATGGCTTGTGCTGCCCATGATTTCTGTCATCCTCCGGTCAATTTTGCGGCGGCGATAGGCGAGGCGCATGGCAAAGTCGAGTTACGCGACCGCTCTCTTCCTCGCCGGATGGGCGGCCGAAGCCGCCGCCGCGCCGCCCCCGACGGGGCCGGTCACCGCCGAGGTGGCGATGCGAGTCTATGAGGAGAGGTTCGGCCCTCCCGCCGACACACGCTGCCCGGAAACCGGGAGGGGCACGGACGAGGAGATCGTGATCTGCGGCCGCACCGGCCGCCGGCTCCAGCGCCTGCCGCTGCCGATCGAGCGCGAGCCCGGCGAGATCGTCCGCCACGTCAACGAGCCGGACGCCACCGGCGCGCTCGCGGGCGAGGCCTGCATCCACTCTTGCTACCAGCCGGTGACCGTCAATCCGATCAAGGTCATCCTCGCCGTTCCCAAGGTCATCCGCCACATTCTCGGCAGAGACGATTGAGGCCTGCGGCCTGAGGCCTTTGCGCTGGAAGCCTTTGCGCGAGCCCGGGCGTTGCGTAGAGGACAGGCTGGAAGATTAGGAGCGCGAAAAATGGCCGAGCAGGAAACCGGCGCGAAGCCGGAGGCGGCGGCCCCGCCGCTGCCGACGCTCGAGGAGATGCAGCACTGGACCTGGGTGATGGGCCGCGCGCAGCAGATCATGCTCGAACATGTCGCAAAGGCTGCGGGCGGCTCGGAGGGCGCACCCGCGAAACCCCCGGCGGCTTCATGGCCCCTGCTCAACCTGTTCGCCGATCCCGCGAAGCTCGCCAGACAGCAGGGCGAGCTCTGGACCGCGGGCCTCGATATCTGGCAGCGCGCGCTCGGCATCGAGACGCAGCCGGGCGCGCTCCAGGCGAAAGCGGACCGCGACCGGCGCTTCAACGCTCCCGAATGGCGCGACAACCCGCTCTTCGACATGATCCGCCAGAGCTATCTGCTCGTCTCCGAGCGCCTGCTCGGCGGCGTCGACGCGATCGAGGGGGTCGACGAGCGGCAGCGGGAGAAATTGCGCTTCCTCACCCGCTCCTTCATCGACGCCATGGCGCCGTCCAACTTCGCTTTGACCAATCCCCTGGTAATCGAGCGGGCGCTGGAGACCAAGGGGGACAGCTTGCTGAAGGGGCTCGAGCATATGCTCGGCGACCTTTCGAAGGGGCAGCTCACCCATGTCGATCCCAATGCCTTCGAGGTCGGCCGCAACATCGCCGTCACCCCGGGCAAGGTGGTCAAGCGCACGCCGCTCTACGAGCTCATCCAGTATAGCCCGACCACCGACGCAGTGATCGGGACGCCGCTCGTCATCTTCCCGCCCTGGATCAACCGTTTCTACATCCTCGATCTCAACCCGAAGAAGAGCTTCATCCGATGGGCGGTGGAGCAGGGGCTCACCGTCTTCGTCGTCTCGTGGAAGTCGGCCGACGAGAGCCTCGCGGAGACGATTCTCGACGATTACGTCCTGCGCGGCCAAGTCGACGCGATCGACACGGTCCGCGACCTGCTCGGCGTCGATGCCGTCCATGTCATCGGCTATTGCGTCGCCGGGACGACGCTCGCCGCCACCCTCGCTTTGCTCGAGGAGCGCGGCGAAGCGGACAAGGTCGCCAGCGCCACCTTCTTCACCGCCCAGGTCGATTTCTCGGAATCCGGCGACCTCAACCTGTTCGTCGCCGACGAGACGCTGCAGATGGTCGACCAGCTGTCGGCCGAGAAGGGCTATCTCGACGGGCGCTATATGGCCGCGACCTTCAACATGCTGCGCGGCCGCGACCTCATCTGGAACTACGTCACCAGCAATTACCTGCTGGGCGAGGACTATCCCCCCTTCGACCTGCTCCACTGGAATTCGGACACGACCAATTTGCCGGCCAAATGGCACCATGATTATCTCCGCGACTTCTATCGAGACAACAAGCTGGTCCGCGCCGGCGAGCTGGTGGTCGACGGCACGCCGATCGACATCCACAAGGTGAAGACGCCGTCTTATGTCCAGGCCGGCCGCGAGGACCATATCGCCCCCGCCCACAGCGTCTGGAAGATCACCCATTATTTTCAGGGCCCGCTGCGCTTCGTCCTCGCCGGCTCGGGCCATATCGCGGGGGTCATCAACCCGCCCGAGGCGCAGAAATATCAATATTGGACCAATGACGCGCAGGTGCCGACGCTCGAGGCGTTCATCGCCGGCGCCGAGGAGCATAAGGGCAGCTGGTGGCCGGACTGGCTCGGCTGGATCGCCGACCTGTCGGCGGGGAAAGTGCCGGTCAAAGGCGCGCGCATCCCCGGCAAGGGAAGGCTCAAGGCGCTGGAGGATGCGCCGGGAAGCTATGTGAAGGCGCGTTAGGGGCCCCTCTCCCCCTCCCCGGCAGCTATTTTGTTGCATCGCACAAAAATGCCTTGAAACCCGCTCCTCACTCGCTTATGTTGCACTGCAGCAAAGCATAGGAGCAGCCTGTCATGGCCGACGAAGCGAAGATCGAAGCCGAAGCGCCCAGGACGGATATCCCCGCAAGCGTGCCGGTTGCCGACGCTCCGAAGCCGGCCGCCGTCGCCGCCGAGGCTCCCAAAGCGGCTCCGGTCGCGAAGGCCGCCGAAGCCCCGAAGGCCGCTCCGGCTGCGAAGGCGGAGGCTCCGAAGCCTGCCGTCGCCAAAGCGGCGGCCGCTCCGAAGCGGGCAGCCGCGACCGCCAAGGCTGCGAAGCCTGCCAAGGCGGCAAAGCCGGTCAAGGCGCGCAAGCCCGTCCGCCGGAAGGCGGCACCGAAGCAGGCGGCTCGTGTCGCCAAAGTCGCGGCGCCGGTCGCCATCGCCGCTCCGGCGGCGAAGAAGATCGTCAAGCGTAGCAAGCCCATCAAGCGTGCCAAGCCAATCAAGCGTATCAGCATCATCGAGAAAGAAGGAACCCAGACCATGAAGAACGAAGCCAACAAGATCGCCGACCGCGTCCAGGCCGCCTTCGGCGACGTCAACGAGCGCGCCCGTGTCCAGATCGAGCGCAGCACCCGCATCGCCGAAGAGATGACCGAACTCGGCCGCGGCAATGTCGAGGCGGTCGTCGCTTCGACCAAGGTTGCCGCCAAGGGCGTCGAGACGATTGGCCAGGAAGTCGCCGAGTACAGCCGCAAGAGCTTCGAGGAGGCTTCCGCCGCCCTCAAGGCTTTCGCCGAGGTGAAGTCGCCGACCGACTTCTTCCGTCTGCAGAGCGAGTTCGCCCGCACGCAGTTCGACGGCCTCGTCGCCGAGACCGCGCGTTTCTCCGAGACGGTGATCAAGCTCGCCGGCGACGTCGCCGAGCCGCTGACCAGCCGCTACTCGGTCGCCGCCGAGAAGGTGAAGGCCGCCGTCGCGTTCTAAGCGAAACGGTCCAATGATCGGGAAGGGCGGCTCTCCTTATGGAGGGCCGCCCTTTCTTTTTGGAACCATCGCGGCGCCGCAGCCTTTAAACGCGCCGGAAACCGTGCGAATCTCTTGCCGTGAAACCGGCCGATGCCATATCCTGCTCCATGCTTATGGTAGAGTTCGATTCAGCGATTTACGCCGCCGGCCCGGGCAAGGGGGATGACGACGAGGGCACCGGCCTTGGCGTCGCCACCCGCACCCGCACCCGCACCAAGACGCCGTCGCCCTATAAGGTGCTGATGCTGAACGACGATTACACGCCGATGGAATTCGTCGTGCAATGCCTGCAGAGTTTCTTTCGCATGAGCATCGAGGATGCGACTCGCGTCATGCTGCACGTCCATCAAAAGGGTGTCGGGGTCTGCGGGATCTTCACCTATGAAGTCGCCGAAACCAAGGTGAC
>JAQGLF010000378.1 GCA_028293025.1 Alphaproteobacteria bacterium | reverse complement strand
CGGTGAAGCAGCGCGTGTTCACGAAGGCGCCCTCCCGGAAGCAGACGCTCGAGGAGATCTGGACGTGACGGATCGAGCCGTCCTTGGCCTTGAGCCGCGCGGGATATTTGTCGAGCTTCTCGCCGCGGGTCAGCCGCGCGAGAATATCCTGGATGACGTCGGCGTCGGCGTGGAAATCGACGATGCTGCGGCCGACATATTCCTCCGCCGTGTAACCGAGCGGCGCGTAATCGGCGGGATTGGCCTTGAGAATCGTCCCGTCGCCGCCGACGAGGTGCAGGCCGACCGTCCCATTCTCGAAGAAATCGTCGAGATCGAGCGCCGGCGGCGCAGTCTCTTCCTGTCTCGTCGCCAATACGGCCTCCTCCGAGACCCCCCTGGAACGGGGCATAGCGGCCCCGAAACGAGATGGGAAGGACGCTCCGATTTGACAGTTGAAGGCGGCGCCGGAATGATGAGCAAAACCGAGAAGGAGCAAGACATGGCTTCCATCCTGACCGCGGTTGCGCTCATTCTTGCAGCTCCGCAGGCTCCGCCGGCGGCCTCGGCACACCGCGATTCCGTGGCGGCCCTGGTCGATGCGGAGCGGCGGTGGATGGACGCGGCCCGTCTGCGGAACGCCGCCGCGCTCCGCCGGTACGTTGCGCCCGAATTCACGCTGTCGGGCCTCACCGACCTGTCGCGCGCCCCGCTTCCCGCCGCGAAATGGCTGGACAACACGCTTCGCCACCTGCGGATCGACAGCTTCCGCTTCGGCGGGATGAAGGCGCAGATAGCGGGGGACGTCGGCATCGTCCGCGCCGGCTATCGCTGGTCGGGCGCCTTCGACGGAGCGCGTTTCGACGATCGGGGGGCGCTGGTCGATATCTGGGTGCGGCGGCAGGGACGCTGGGTCGTCGTCTCGCGGGTCATCGCCGATTCGCCGCCGGCGAAACCTTGATCCCGCTTACTTCTTTGGGTCGCCTAGGCCGCCGGCCGGTAGAGATGGCGCATGAACCGGTTCCAGCCGGTCTTCGTGCGGCTTTCGACGGCGAAATAGAAGCCTTCCTCCTCCACCGGCCAGTAGAGCATGCGGGCAAGCCCGGCCGGCATCTGCGCCTCAAAGGCGATCGCCTGGGGATGGACGTCGCTGCCGTCGGCGAGGGTGCCGCGCGACTGCTTGCCGTCCGAGGTGAAGGAGGAGAAAGCGAGGCTCCCCTCCTCGCCTTTGCCGTAGAGCGCCATTTCCTCATAGGCGCTGTCCGGCCCGGTCTCCCAGCGGGCGATGAGCAGCACCCGGGCGCCGCCCAGCACCGGCTCGAAGCTGCGCGTGCAGCGCATCACGCTCGCGGCTCCCGGCCCCGCCGCCTCGGCCTCCCAGCGGCCGAGCAGCGGCTTCAGCGGCCCGAGCAGGCCGCGCCCGCTCTTCCAGGCCGGAGGGGGCGCCATCGGGGGACTAGCGCTTGTCGACCGGCACGTAGTCGCGCTGGGTCGGGCCGGTGTAGAGCTGGCGGGGGCGGCCGATCTTCTGCTCGGGGTCGGAGATCATCTCGTTCCACTGCGCCACCCAGCCGACCGTCCGCGCGAGGGCGAACAAGGCGGTGAACATCGAGGTCGGGAAACCGATCGCGGAGAGCACCACGCCGGAATAGAAATCGACGTTGGGATAAAGCTTCTTCTCGATGAAATATTCGTCGTTGAGGGCGATATGCTCGAGCTCGCGGGCGACGTCGAACACCGGATCGGTCACGCCGAGCTCCTTCAGCACCTCGGCCGCGGTCGCCTGCATCACCTTCGCCCGCGGGTCGTAATTCTTGTAGACGCGGTGGCCGAAGCCCATCAGCCGGAACGGATCGTCCTTGTCCTTGGCGCGGGCGATGAACTCCGGGATCCGCTCCGGCCGGCCGATCTCGTGCAGCATGTTGAGCGCGGCCTCGTTGGCGCCGCCATGGGCGGGGCCCCAGAGGCAGGCGATGCCGGCGGCGATGCAGGCGACGGGAATGGCGCCCGAGGAGCCGGCGAGGCGGACGGTCGAGGTCGAGGCGTTCTGCTCATGGTCGGCGTGGAGGATGAAGATCCGCCGCATCGCCCGCTCGACGATCGGATTGATCTCATAGGGCTCGGCCGGGACGCCGAAGGTCATCCTGAGGAAGTTGCCGGTATAGGAGAGGCTGTTCTGCGGGTACATGAACGGCTGGCCCAGCGTATATTTGTAGGCCATCGCCGCGATCGTCGGCATCTTGGCGATCAGCCGGTGGCTGGCGATCATCCTCTGCTTGGGATCGGTGATGTCGGTCGAATCGTGGTAGAAGGCGGAGAGCGCCCCGACCACGCCGCACATCACCGCCATCGGATGGGCGTCGCGCCGGAAACCGCGATAGAAGGTGGACAGCTGCTCGTGCAGCATGGTGTGGCGCGAGATAGTGTAGGTGAAGGTCTCGAGCTCGTCCTTCTTCGGCAGCTCGCCGTTCAGCAGCAAATAGCAGACCTCCATGAAGGTCGAATGCTCGGCGAGCTGGTCGATCGGATAGCCGCGGTGGAGGAGGATGCCCGCATC
>JAQGLF010000364.1 GCA_028293025.1 Alphaproteobacteria bacterium | reverse complement strand
GACCCGGCCGGCAGCCCCGCCTTCCAGGCGGCGCGGGCTTTGGTGCTCGAAGGGGCGGCGCAGCCGTCGGGCTATACCGAGCCTTTGCTCCACGCCGCGCGGCTGGCGCTCAAGGGCGAGGCGCCGCAGGCGGTGGAACCGGTGGCAGTACCGGCCTGAAACTCTCGAGATAATACCCACCACCCGAACGGTGTTTCAATTTCAATCCAACAGATCCTAAATGGCGCGGGGAGGCCGGATGGACAGAAGCGCCCAGAATAGCGGCACGATGCCGGTCCGCAGCGGCTACGGCCTGGACGCGGCGCGGCTCGAAGCCTGGCTGGCGCGCGAGGTCGCGGGCTTTTCGGGCCCGTTGACGGTCGAGCAGTTTCGCGGCGGCCAGTCCAATCCGACCTACAGGCTGACGACACCTTCCCGCTCCTACGTCCTGCGCCGCAAGCCGCCGGGCAAGCTGCTGCCCGGCGCCCATGCGGTCGAGCGCGAATATCGGGTGCTCGCGGCGCTGGCCGCACAGGGCTTTCCGGTGCCGCCCGTGCACGGCCTCTGCCTCGACGAAACGGTGATCGGCACGCCCTTCTACGTCATGGACATGGTCGAGGGACGGATCTTCTGGGAAGCCGATTTCCCGCAAGTGGCGCGCGAGGAGCGGCCGGCTTATTACGACGCGATGAACCGGACCATCGCCCGGCTCCATGCGGTCGATCCGGAGGCGGCAGGGCTGGGCGATTACGGCAAGCCCGGCAATTATTTCGAGCGCCAGATCGCGCGCTGGTCGAAGCAATATCTGGGCGACGTCGAGGCGGGGCGGGTGCCGGCCATGGATCGGCTGGTCGAATGGCTGCCGGCGAACATTCCCGATCCGGGTGACGAGAGCCGGGTGATCCACGGCGACTTCCGCTGCGACAACATGATCTTCCATCCGGAGCGGCCGGAGGTGATCGCGGTGCTCGATTGGGAGCTGTCGACGCTCGGCCATCCGCTCGCCGATTTCACTTATCATCTGATGGTCTACCGGATGCCTGCGGGGGCCTCGACCGGCCTCGCCGGCCGGAATCTGGCCGCGCTCAACATCCCGTCCGAGGCGGACTATGTCGCCGCTTATTGCCGGCGCACCGGCCGCGACGGGATTGCCGACGTCGATTTCTACATGGCGTTCAACATGTTCCGGCTGGCGGCGATCGTCCACGGCATCAAGGGCCGGGTGGTGCGCGGCACCGCCGCCTCGGCTCATGCCGACCGGATGGCGGCGAGCCTCGAAGGGCTCGCCGACCTCGCCTGGGAGCAGGCGCGGCGGGCCGGAGCGAAATAGCGGCTGACACGGGCCGGCTTTCGTCCCTATTCCTGTCCGGGTCGGGGGAATGATGGCGGCAGGCGCGGCGGCGACGCGATGGGCGAAGGAGTTCTGGCGGAGGACCCGCCAGGTCGGCGCCCTGCGGCTGACCGCGACCCTGATCGTGCTGGCGCTTGCCTTGCTCGCGGCCCGCTATTCCTGGGGCCTCCCCTTTGCCGCCGACGCCGAGCGCGGCCTTTACGACATCCGCTTCGACTGGGCGGCGCAGCGCCGCCCCGTCGCGCAGGACCCGCGCATCGTCATGGTCGTCTATAACGACCAGACGCTGGAGACGCTCGGCAAAAGGTCGCCGCTCGACCGCAAGATGCTGGCCAACGCGCTGCGCACCCTCGATGCGATGCGGCCCAAGGCGATCGGCATCGACATCTTGATCGACCAGGCCCAGGCGGAAGATCCCTTGCTGGTCGCGGCGATGAAGGGGCTGAAGACGCCGACCTTCCTCGCCTTCGCCTCGAGCGACGGCACCTACGGCAATGAGGAGCAGATCGAATATTGGCAGGAGCAGTTCCTCCGCCAGTTCCTCGATCAGGTGAAATCCGGGCCGGTGCGGCCGGCGAGCATCCGCATCGAGCCGGACCTCGACGACAGCGTCATGCGCAGCTGGCCGGCGCAGTCGCCCAGGCTGCCGCCGCTGCTCGCCAATGCGATGGCGCCCGGCCACGATTCCTTTCGGTCCTATGCCGGCAGCATCGACTATCTGCTGCCCAAATGGGCCGACCGTCCGGTCTTCAGCGAGCTGCCGATCGACCTGTTCGCGATCGATTACGGCGGCCCGCCTCCGCCCGAGCTCGCCCGCCAGATCGCCGGCCGCTACGTGCTGATCGGCGGCGATATCAAGGATGCCGACGATTTCCTGACGCCGATGTCGCGAATGACCGGCAAGGCGACCAAGGGCGTCGCCGTCCACGCCCAATTGCTCGCCCAATTGCTCGACGGGCGCCTGCTGCCCGCGCTCCGGCCGGTGGCGCTCTGGCTGCTGGCGCTGCTGGTGGTCGTCGCCGGCTGCCTCTCCAGCATGCTCGAGATGCGAAGCTGGAAGCTGCCGGCGGCGCTCGCCGTCCAGATCCTCTTGTTCGCCGGCCTTCCGTTCCTCCTCCAGGCGCGTCAGATCGATACGCAGGGGCTGCCCGCTTTGGGATGGGCAGCCGGCTGGGTGCTCGCTTTCGCCGCGGTCGGCACGGCCGCGCGGGCGGTGGGGTCGGAGGAGCGGCGCTTCGCCCAGTCGGCGCTCGGCAAATACCTGCCGCCCGACGTCGCCGCTTTGATCCTCAAGGAGCCCGAGCGGCTGTCGCTGCGCGGCGAGAAAAGGCGGATCTTCGCTTTGTTCAGCGACCTCGAAGGCTTCACCAAGTTGAGCCACGCGGTGACTCCCGAGCAATTGTCGGACCTGCTCAACCATTATCTGGATGTGATGAGCGAGACGGTGCTGCGCCACGGCGGCACCATCGACAAGTTCGTCGGCGACGCCGTCGTCGCCTTCTGGGGCGCGCCGATCGCGCGCGACGACGATGGCGAGCGGGCGGTGCGGGCGGCGATCGCGATGTACGAAGCCGGCGAAGAGTTCCGCCGCACCGCTGGCGCGGACATTCCGCCGATCGGCTGCACCCGCGTCGGCCTCCACCGCGGCGAGGCGGTGGTCGGCAATTTCGGCGGCAAGGGCCGCATCCAATATACCGCGCTCGGCGACGGCATGAACACCGCCGCCCGGCTCGAATCGGCCAACAAGCTGCTCCATTCGACCATCCTGGTCAGCCGCGAGGCGAAGGAGCAATCGGGGCTCGACCTGTTCCGGCCGCTCGGCCGGGTGGTGCTGAGCGGGCGGGCGACGCCGATCGAATTGTGGGAGCCGGTGCCGGACATGGACCCCGAGCTCCGCCGCCGCCTCACCGATGCGTGGCTGCGCTTCGACGGCGGGGACGCGGCCGCGCTTGCGGAGCTGGAGGCGCTGGCCGCGGCCGGAGAGGATGCGGCTCTGCGCGATTTGGTGTATCGACTCGGCAAGGCCGGTCCGGGAGGTGCTTTTGTTCTCGCTTCGAAATAGGCGCACCGTTCGCTTCCTCGTCGCATCCTCGCTGCTGCTCGGCGCCGGCGCGGCCATGGCCGACATCCTCGTCGTGCGGGCTGTGGGGCCGTCGGCGAAGAGTTTCCCGCCTGGCAAGAGGATGCCGGACAATGCCCGGATCATCCTCAAGGCCGGCGACCAGGTGACCGTGCTCGACGGCCGCGGCACCCGCGAGATGCGCGGCCCGGGCAGTTTCACCGCCGCTTCGGCGTCGAGCGCGCCGGCGCAGCTCGCCTCGGCTGCGAATGTCAGCGGCCGGCGGGCGCGGATCGGCGCGGTGCGCGGCGTCGACACCGGGCCGCTGCGGCCGCCGACCATCTGGCATGTCGATGTGGCGAAGAGCTCCAACGTCTGCGTCTCGCCGCCCAGCAAGGTGTCGCTGTGGCGCGCCGATGCGGGCACGGCGGCGACCCTGACCGTCGCCGGCTCCGGCGCTGCGACGCGGCGGCTGATCTGGCCCGCGGGCGCGGCGACGCTCGAATGGCCGGATGAGCTGCCCGTGACCGACGGCGCGGAATATCGCCTCTCCTGGGCGGGGGCCGCGGCACCGACGACGATCCGCTTCCGGACGCTGCCGCAGCGCCCGGCGGGGCTGGAAGCGACCGCCTCGATGCTGATCGCCGCGCAATGTTCCGCCCAGCTCGACCTGCTGATCGACACGGTGCGGATGCCCGGCTGATCGTTTCGGCGCGGCTAGGGAATCGCTCGCCGCAAAAAAGCCGTTTCGGCATGGACTTAGCCCCGCGCCCGCGCGAGTCCTCTCCATGGGAGGGAGAGGCATGAAGATCCTGATCGTCGAGGACGAGGCGCTGCTGGCCGCGACGCTGAAGCAGCTGGTCGAGCTCAACCCGCTCTACGAAGTGACGGCGATCGCCGAGGATCTGACGGAGGCGATGGCGGCGGTCGAGGCCAATGCGCCCGAGCTGGCATTGGTCGACCTCCAGCTCGCCAACGGATCGAGCGGCTTCGCCGTCGCGGCGCGGCTGCACGCGCTCGGTATCGCCTGCCTGTTCACCACCGGCAACGCGCCCGGCTTCCCCGTGCCCGACCTCGCTTTGGGCTGCCTCCGGAAGCCGTTCGAGACCGACGATCTCACCCGAGCGCTGAAGGAGGCCGAGGATATCCTACGCGGCCGGCAGAAAATCGTCCGCCATCCCCGCCTCCCCGAGCAGCTCCAGCTCTACACGCCGGGCGCACAGCCCGCGGCGAATGAAGAGGAATGGGTCCCCGGCGTCCGCCGCCGCACTTCGCTCTGGGCGCGCGTCAGGAGACTGGTCCGGCACCCTTCGAGCTTCCGAAGCGCGACCGTGGCCTGATCCGCGACCAAAAAAGAACCCGTTCGGGCGAACGGTGGGGGGTAGACGACCGTCCTATTCCCCCATCTGGCTCAGCGGCGGGCCTGTATCCCTCCGGCGAATGACCAAATTCCGGATTTCGGTCATGTCCTCCATCGCGAAGCGGACGCCTTCGCGGCCGAGGCCGCTGTCCTTGACTCCGCCATAAGGCATGTTGTCGACACGGTAGGAGGGAACGTCGCCGACGACCACGCCGCCGACATCGAGCCGGTCCCAGGCCTCCAGCATTTTGTATATATCGCGGGTGAAGATGCCCGCCTGGAGGCCGAACTTGGAATCGTTCACCTCGTCGAGCGCGGCGTTGAAATCGGTGAATTGGGAGAGGATGGCGACCGGCCCGAACGCCTCCTCGCGATAGAGCGCCGTCGCGCGGTCGACATTCTCCAGCAGGGTCGCCTGGAGCATCGCCCCCTCCCGCCCGCCGCCGCAGAGCAGGCGCGCGCCGCTCTCCACCGCCTCGCGGATCCAATTGTCGAGGCGGCGCGCCTCGCTTTCGCTGATCATCGGACCGATGAAGGTCTCGCGATCGTGCGGATTGCCAGCGACCAGTTTCTCGGTGCGGGCGACGAGCCGGTCGCGCAGCGCCTCGTAAATCTCGGCGTGGACGATGATGCGCTGGACGCCAATGCAGCTCTGGCCCGATTGATAGAAGGCGCCGAAGACGATCCGCTCGACGGCGTCCTCGAGATCGGCGTCGCGGTCGACGACCACCGCCGCATTGCCGCCCAGTTCGAGCACCACCTTCTTCTTGCCCGCGCGCGCCTTCAGATCCCAACCGACCGCCGGCGAGCCGGTGAAGGAGAGCAATTTCAAGCGTTCATCGGTGGTGAACAGGTCCGCGCCCTCGCGACGGGCGGGGAGGATCGAGAAGGCGCCCTTGGGCAAATTGGTCTCGGCCAGCACCTCGCCCATGATGATCGCGCCGAGCGGCGTCCGGCTCGCCGGCTTCATCACGAACGGGCAGCCGACGGCGAGGGCCGGCGCGACCTTGTGGGCGGCGAGGTTGAGCGGGAAGTTGAACGGCGAGACGAAGCTGCAGGGCCCGATCGGCACGCGCTTCCAGATGCCCTGATAGCCGCGCGCGCGGGGACTGATGTCGAGGGGCTGGACCTCGCCGGTCATCCGCACCGATTCCTCGGCGGCGATGCGGAAGGTGTCGATCAGCCGGCCGACCTCGCCCTCCGCATCCCGGATCGGCTTTCCCGCCTCGACGCACAAAGCGAAAGCGAGCTCGTCGAACCGCGCCTTGAAGCGGTCGACGCAATGCTGGAGCACCGCCTGCCGTTCATAGGCCGCCATCCGCGCCATCGGCTCGGCCGCCTCGACCGCGGCGGCGATGCCGACGTCGATCGTCGCCGCATCGGCCTGGGCGACGCGGAAGGCGATTTCGCCGGTATATTTGTCGGTGACCGCGAGGTCCGCATTCGGCTGCTTCGCCTCGTTGGCGAGGTAGAGGGGATAGACGTCCTTCAGCTTGGTCATCGTTTCTCCTCGTCCCTCGCCACGCCGTCAACCCTTTTGCCGTCATCCCGGCGCAAGCCGGGATCTCAGGCCGGAAAAGGCTCTGCCGTTGAGCCTGGATCCCGGCCTTCGCCGGGATGACGAAGGGGCCTTGGGCCCCGGCCGTCGCCGGGCACTATAAAGCCGCGCTCAGCTCCTTGATCTCGCGGTTGAGGATGCGGTCGTTGTCGGCATAGTCGACTTGGCAGTCGACGAGATGAACGCCCCCGGCCGCGAGGCAGCGGCGCAGCAGCTCGGTCACCTCCTCCGCTTTCTCCACCCGGTGGCCAGACGCGCCGTAGCTTTCGGCATATTTGACGAAGTCGGGATTGCCGTAGGTGAGGCCCCAATCGGCGAAGCCCATATTCGCCTGCTTCCAGCGGATCATGCCGTAGCTGTCGTCGCGCAGGATCAGCACCGTGAGGTTGAGCTTCAGCCGAACCGCTGTCTCCATCTCCTGGCTGTTCATCATGAAGCCGCCGTCGCCGCAGATCGCCATCACCTTGCGGCCGGGATAGACCATCGCCGAGGCCATGGCGGAGGGGAGGCCGGCGCCCATCGTCGCCAGCGCGTTGTCGAGCAGCACCGTGTTCGGCGAGCGCGCCGCATAATTGCGCGCGAACCAGATCTTGTAGACGCCGTTGTCGAGGCAGATGATGCCGTCGGCCGGCATCGCCTCGCGCACCCGCTCGACCAGGCAGGGCGGGAAGATCGGGAAGCGCTCGTCGCCGCACAGGCCCGACGTGTGCGCTTTCTCGGCTTCGCGCGCCTTCATCATCCGGTCGAAATTCCAGGTCGCGGAAGGAACGATGTCCTCCTTGATCTGCCAGATGGCATTGGCGATGTCGCCGATCACCTCGATCTGCGGGAAATAGACCGGATCGACGGAAGCGGTGTTGGTCGAGACGTGAATCACCTCGGCGCCGCCGCGCTGCATGAAGAAGGGCGGCTTTTCGATCACGTCATGGCCGATGTTGACGATGACGTCGGCCG